>JBAWHL010000301.1:0-2212 GCA_049593815.1 Ilumatobacteraceae bacterium
GTCGGCGCCCGTCGAGATCGTGGCGGGGGAGCGGTGCTGCCGATTCACCTCGACGGTGATCTCCGGTGTCCAGGTGCAGCCGTCGGCGGACTGGATGGCTCGACGCCTCACGGCGGCAGGCATGCGCCCGATCAGCAACATCGTCGACGTCAGCAACTACGTGATGCTCGAACTGAATCAGCCGAACCACGCCTACGACCTCGACACCCTCGGTGGCGGCGGCTTCCGCGTTCGTCTGGCAGCGGATGGCGAGTCGCTCACCACCCTCGACGGCGAACCGCGCACGTTCACGTCCGACGATCTGCTCATCTGCGACGGCAACGACGCACCGATCGGCGTCGGCGGGATCATGGGCGGGCTCGACACCGAGATCAGCGACACCACGACGACGATCGCGCTCGAGATGGCCTGGTTCTCGCTGGTCGGAATCGGCCAGACCGTGTCCAGGACGAACCTCCGCTCGGAGGCCTCGGCCCGATTCGAACGTGGTGTCGATCCACACGGGATGCCCAACGCGATCGCCCGTTTCGTCGAGTTGTTGCGCGAGACCTGCCCTGACCTCGTCGTGCACGCCGGTGCCGTCGACGCCCGGACCGACGATCTCCCCGCTGCGGACCGTTCCGTCGACGTGCGCATCAGCCAGGTGAACCGGGTGCTCGGTACCGACCTCACCGCCGATGAGTTGCCTGCGCTGCTCGACCCGATCGGTTACACCGTCACCGGCGCTGGTGACACCCGAACCGTCGCCCTGCCCTCGTGGCGGCTCGACTCGACCGAGGAGATCGACGTCGTCGAGGAGGTCGCCAGACACTACGGCTACGACCGTCTCGGCAAGACCGTGCCGACGTCGGTGGTGCACGGGGAGCTGAGCGAACGCCAGAAGCGGCGTCGCCTGGCTCGGCAGGTGCTGCTCGGACTCGGGATCTCCGAAGCGATGCCGAATCCGTTCCTGGGGCCAGGCACGCTCGAGCGCGCTGCGCTCGACCCCGAGGCGATCGCGATCACGAACCCGCTGGTCGCCGAGGAGAGCCTCCTGCGCACGTCGTTGCGCCCCGGACTGTTGCAGGCCATCGCCTACAACGAGTCGCATCGTCGGCCTGGCGTCGCGCTGTTCGAGATCGGGCACGTGTACCCGCCGGGCGACGGCGAACTGCCGGGCGAGTACGAAGCGCTCACGGTCGTGTTGGCCGGACGCGAAGCCCCAGCAGCGATCGCCGTGTGGCGCGAGCTGGCATCGGCCATGGGCGCCGGCGCTCGACTCGACCAGTCCCGTCCTCCTGCCGGCCTCCACGCAACCCGATCGGCCACGCTGCAGGCTGGCCGTGACCCGCTGGGAGCGGTCGGCGAAGTCGCTCCGGACGTGTTGCAGGCATTCGACGTGACCGAACGCGTGGCGATCCTGGAGCTCGACCTCGACCAGATTCTGGACCGGGCCCCGAAGCCCGCCCAGTGGAAGCCGACGAGCCGATATCCGTCGAGCGACCTCGACCTCTCGTTCGTGGTGCCCGAGGAGATTCCTGCCGAGAAGGTCGAGAAGGCCGTCCGGCAGGGTGCCGGCAAGCTGCTCGTCGACATCGATCTGTTCGACGTGTACCGCGGCGATCGAGTCCCCGAACAGACCCGTTCGCTCGCGTATCGGGTGCGCCTCCAGGCCACCGATCGCAACCTCACCGATCAGGACGTCGCCGAGATCCGGCGTGGCGTGGAGACCGCGACGACCAAGCTGGGCGCACAGCTGCGAGGCTGAGACCCGTGGTAGCCCCTGGAGAGACCGACCTCGCGGCGATGCTCGCGACGCTCACGGTCGAGCGTCGGCCGGGCGTGTTCACCTACATCGCGGTCGAGGTGCCCACCCCGGGCCTCGTCGCTGCGTCGCACGCGGTCGTCAACGAGGGCGCGTTGACCACCATCGTGTTGCCGGTGGAGGCGGCGCAACGCAGCGGCCAGCCGGTGACGATCGAGATGGCCTGGTTGACCCTGCAGGTGTTCTCGAGTCTCGAAGCGGTCGGCCTGACCGCCGCGGTCAGCGCCGCATTGACCACGCAGAACATCAGCTGCAACGTCATCGCCGGTTACCAACACGATCACGTGCTGGTTCCACTCGACCGCGTCGACGACGCGATCGCGGTGCTCAGCGCGTTCGCTCACTGACCAGCGATCGCCCTCAGGTGCTCGGGGCGCGATCGGGCGCCGGCGTCAAGGGTCCGAGACC
>JBAWHL010000302.1:0-5034 GCA_049593815.1 Ilumatobacteraceae bacterium
ACGTAGCCACGCTCGGCGGCGACGTAGGGATTGAGGAGCCGTTCGGCGTAGTCGACCTCGAACGCCGCTCGTTCTTCGTCGGTGGCCCGCCGCTGGAGGATCGCGGCAGCCTGGCCGGCGCCCATCACGGCGAGTTCGGCCCACGGCCATGCCAGACAGAGGTCGTTGCCCATCGTCTTGGAGTCCATCACGATGTAGGCGCCGCCGTAGCTCTTGCGCAGGATCACGCAGATTCGGGGCACGGTGGCTCGGGCGTAGGCGTACACGAGCTGGGCGCCGTGGCGGATCATGCCGCGCCATTCGAGGTCCTTGCCCGGATAGAAGCCGGGCGTGTCGACGAGGGTGATGATCGGCACGTTGAACGCGTCGCACATCGCGACGAAGCGCGCCGCCTTCTGCGATGCCGGGATGTCGAGGGTGCCGGCGAGGATGATCGGCTGGTTGGCGACGATGCCGACCGATCGGCCGTCGATCGTGGCGAACGCGGTGACGACGTTGGCGGCCCATCGCTCGCGGAGCTCGAAGAGCGACCCGTCGTCGACGATGGCTGCGGCGACCTTGCGGACGTCGTAGCTGCCGGTGGACGTCGGCGGGATCACGGTGCCCGCCTCGGGGCACGCTCGGTCGGGTTCGTCGTCGACGTCGATTCGTGGCGCCTCCTCGTCGACGTGGTCGGGCAGGTACGACAAGATGTCGGCGACGGTTTCGATGGCGGCATCGAGGGTCGGAACGACCGCGGTGGCGACGCCGCTGTAGCGGGCGTGGTTGGCCGCCCCGCCGAGTTCGTCGGTCCCGATGGCCACCCCGGTGAACTCCTCGACCATGACGGGTCCGCTCACGAAGGCGTACGCCTCGTCGGTCATCACGGCGATGTCGGCGATGCCGAGCAGGAGTGCGGGCCCCGAGATCGCCGGGCCGTTGACGATGACTGCGGTGGGAACGGTGCCGGAGCAGGCGCTGAGTGCTGCAGCCGAGCGCCCCCAGGCGTGCAGCGCGGAGATGCCTTCTTCGAGGTCGACACCGACGGTCGAGAGCACGACGACGAGCGGGATGCGCTGGGCGAGTGCGGCGTCGGCGGCGGCGACGAACTGTTCGGAGGTCTCCGATGCGAGGCGAACGTGTTGGGTCTCGGCGCTGAACTCCAGCCAGACGACGGGGCGGCCGTCCAGCTCGCGCACCGATGCTCGAGCGTCGCTGCGCGTGAGCGTCGTGAGGGCGTATCCGTCGGGCGAGATGACACTCATCGGTTCGCACAGTACCGGTCCGGGCCGGGGCGAGTGGAGTGGCGCGCCGAGCGCGAAACAGATTCGGGTCAGGTCGGGCGTTGCGTGGGGATGGCTGCGGCGTCCGGATACACCCCGTGTTGGTGGCTCCCCTCGGCCCGTGCCACCTCGCGCAACGTCTCGAGGGCGGCCATCGTCGGGGCGCTGGCGCTGGGTCGGCGGCGACGGGCGAAGGCGACGACGCGGCGGGGGAGTTCGGGCACGGTGATGCGGCTGAATCCGCCCTCGAGCCAGCTCGGAACGGCGGTGGCGGGCACGATCGCGGCGCCGAACCCGTCGAAGGAGAGGGAGGCCAGGAGGCGAACGCCGTCGACCTCGGCCTGGGCGCGCAGCGTGATTCCTGCGGTCGCGGCGGCGCGCTCGAGCACGCGTCGGAGGGCGGCGCCCGGTGGAGGCAGGAGGAGCGGCACGTCGTCGAGCTCCGACAAGGACATCGTGTCGCGACCGGCGAGTGGGTGCCCCTCCGGGGCGAGCAGGAGCAGGTCTTCCGCGAAGAGGGGGTCGATGACCAACTCCGGCTCGTCGATCGGCAGGTGCAGGATCGCGCCGTTGAGCTGGCCGGTCAGGACGTTCGGGACGAGTGACGAGGTGGACCCCTCCTGCACGATGATCCGGACGTGCGGGTGGTCTTCGTGGAGTTTGCCGAGGAACCGGGGGATGAGCCAGCGGGCGGTGGTGCCGATGACGCCGATGCGGGCCTGGCCCGACACTTCGGCGTGGCGACTGGACATGTCGGCGGAGATGTCGTCGATCTCGTTGAGGATGCGGCGAGCACGTTCGACGACGCGGGCACCGTCCTCCGTGAGTCCGCCCTGCGCTCGGTCGACGAGCGTGACGCCGAGTTCCTTCTCCAGTCGGGCGATGTGGCTCGAGACGTTGGACTGCACGGTGTACAGGGCTCGGGCGGCCGCGGAGAAGGTGCCGTGATCGGCGATTGCGACCAGTGTGGCCAACTGACGAACATCCATCTCCCGAAACGATACTCGGTATCTGATTGTTCTACTTGCGTGATCGCTTGTTCACGTGCATACTTTCACAAGCAACACAGATCGCAGTGCGAACACCCCCCATGTTCCACTCGAAGGGAAGTCCAGCATCCGATTCCCCATCGGAGGACATTCCCAGGTTGAGAGACCCGGATCCCCCATCCGGGTCTTTCCCGTTTTTCGGGTCAGGTTTTGGCCGATCGGTAGTCTCGCCGGGTGAGTACTCCGACGACGAGCAACGGTGCAGCCTTCTTCGATCTCGATCGCACGCTGTTGGCCTCGGCATCAGGCGAGGTGTTCAGCGGCGCGATGCGCGCCGCCGGGCTGACCGGCGCCACGCCGATCCCCGGCGAGCGGCTCCTGTTCGGGCTGTTCAACACGATCGGTGAGACGCTGCCGTCGATGGTGCTCGCTCGCCAAGCGGTCACGTTCGCAGCCGGCCGTTCCCAGGCAGCGATGTCGGCCGCTGCGGAGACCGTTGCCGACGAACTGTGTGCGATGGTCCAGCCCTTCGCCGAGACGGCGTTCGCTGCGCATCGAGAGGCGGGACGCCCGATCGTGCTCGCCACCACCACGCCCTACGACCTCGTGAAGCCGTTCGCCGACCGTCTCGGACTCGACGACGTCGTGGCCACCCGATACAGCGTCGCCGAGGACGGGACGTACGACGGCACGCTGGACGGGCCATTCGTCTGGTCGGCGGGCAAGCTGGCGGCGATCACCGAGTGGGCGGGGGAGCACGGCGTCGACCTCGCCGAGAGCTACGCGTACTCCGACAGCGTCTACGACACCCCGATGCTGTCGGCGGTCGGACATCCTGTCGTCGTCAATCCCGATGCACGGCTGATGCTCGTCGCCGCGGCGCGCCGGTGGCCGACGCTCGACCTCGCCGTGTCGCCCGGGGTGCTGAAGATCCCCGTCGTCGGCCTGGAGCTCCAGGACCTCGCGCTCCGCCTGGCCCGGCCGAGCGCGTATCCGTATGCGCGCTTCGACATCGAGGGTGTCGAGAACATCCCGTCGTCGGGGCCGGCGATCCTGTGCGGCAATCACCGCAGCTACTTCGACGTCGCTGCAATGTCGTTGGTGATCGGCGCCGGCGGCAGGCCCGCTCGATTCCTCGGCAAGAAGGAAGTGTTCGATGCGCCGATCGTCGGGTCGATCGCCGCGGCGATGGGTGGGATCCGTGTCGACCGAGGCACGGGGTCCGACGAGCCGCTGCAGGCCGCTGCCGATGCATTGGCCGGCGGCGAGATGGTGGCGATGATGCCGGAAGGGACGATTCCCCGCGGCCCCGCGTTCTTCCGCAAGCCGGTGGCTCGATGGGGGGCGGCGCGGCTCGCGCAACTCAGCGGTGCTCCCGTGATCCCGGTCGGGATGTGGGGAACCGAGCGGGTCTGGCCGCGGTCGAGTCGGATGCCGAACGTGCTCAACCTGTCCGATCCGCCGACGGTTCGGATCCGCGTCGGTGAGCCGGTCGAGCTCAAGGGCCGCTCGCTCGACGCCGACACGAGGCGCATCATGTCGGCAATCGTCGATCTGTTGCCGGAGGGTGCCTACACCCGCCGCACACCGACCGAGGCCGAACTCGCGCTCACCTATCCACCCGGCTACACCGGCGATCCCGCCAGCGAGGCCGATCGTCGGCCTGGAACGGACTGAGACGGCGCATGACCGCCGTCGATCCGGACTGCGAACTCTGCGAGGCCGCGCCGCTCACCGAACGGTTCTTCGACGACGAGTTCTGCTGGGTCGCCGAGTGCGAGAGTTGCTCGGTCCCGATGGTCGTCTGGCGCTCCCACGACGCCCACCCGTCCGAGGAGGTGAAGGCAGCGCTGCACGCACGGCTCACCGCGGTGGTCGCCGTCCACTTCGACGGCGAGATCTGGATCGACGACAATCTGCGTTCGATCCCGACCCACTACCACGCCCATGCTCGACGCCGCGGCGGATTCTTCGGGCAGGGACTCGTCCGCCGAGACGCCGCTCCACCATCATCGACCCCACGCGATCCCGAAGGAACCACATGACCGATCCCACCATCGACCTGCCCCGACCCGACAGCCTCCTGCCGCACCGCCCGCCGTTCCTCTTCGTCGACGAACTGACCTCGATCGTGTCGGGCGAATCGGCCGCTGGCATCTGGCGGCTGACCGGCGAGGAGTGGTTCTTCGCCGGCCACTTCCCGGGTCGCCCGACGCTGCCGGGGGTGCTGATGTGCGAAGCGATCGCCCAGGTCGGCGCGGCAGCGGTCCTGGCCAATCCGCAGTTCTCGGACAAGCTCCCACTGTTCGGCGGGCTCGACAAGGCACGATTTCGGCGTCAGGTCGTCCCCGGCGACGAGTTGATCCTGGAGGTCGAACTCGGTCGCATGTCCGCCCGCGCCGGCAAGGGCAGCGGTCGGGCCCGCGTCGGCGACGAGGTCGCCTGTCAGCTCGACTTGCTCTTCGTCTTCGCCTGACACGACGGACGGTTCTGTCACCGGTTCCCGCGTGGTCCGAAGGGCGCTGCCGCCGTCAACAGTCGTGCCACCGAGTCGGCGATCGGTGGCACCCGACGACACTCGGCCGGACGAGCGTTATGGGCGCTCGGAGTGCGGAAGAAGTGCCGTTCTGGGGCGGTTCAAGGCGGGCGGCGACCACGTCGATATGAGCGCCTCTCGTGGTCAGACCAGGGCGAGCAGCCGTCTCGGTCGTCGCTGTTCATTCGAGCCAGTCGCCCTCTTTCATGATGGTGCGACCGGTGATCTCTGCGACGCTGTTCCAGGC
>JBAWHL010000303.1:0-9790 GCA_049593815.1 Ilumatobacteraceae bacterium
GGGATCCGCCGGACGCGTCCGAGGGCGGTCGCAGCGGTCGTGATCATCGGCTCCCTGCTCGCCGTGAACGCTGCTGGACTCTGTGTCACGTACGGGTTGCCAGAGATCGCGTGGTGACCTCGGCGACCGACGATCGCGGATGGGCCCGGCCTGGGCCGACGGCATCGAACGTGTGTGCGGTGCTGCGGCCGGGTCGGTAAGGTCGTCGCATGGCGATCGCGTGCGCGTACTGCAATGGAGAACACGACACGCCGGCCCAGATCCGCCAGTGTTGGAAGGACAACGGGGAACGTGAGGTCCCGGTCGCCGGGGACGACGTCCCATTCCCACCAGACGACGATGCGGTCCGGTCCGAGCCCGAGTGGTCGATGCCCGATCCATCGCAGGGGGGCGGCGCGCCGAGTCGATCCCGGAATGGCGGGTCATCGATGGCAGGCTCCTCTCCGGCCCGATCCGGTGCATCCCGTTCATCGCCGTCCGGGTCGGCACCGTCACGGCCGGCGCCCTTGCGTTCGAACGCGGCAGCGGTGCCGCGTGGCGTGGCTGCAGCGTCTGCTGGCCCCGACCCACTCGGTCGTCACCTCGTCATCGTCCCCGGTGGCGACGTGCCCGCGCCGTGGCAGGGGGCCGAACGCCTGGTCATCGATGCCGCTGCCCTGGCCGGCCCGGAACAGGCGCTGAGCAGCCTCCGCGCCGCCCACCACCAGTCCACCCGTCTGGTGATCGAGCTCGCCGAGGAGTTCGAGCGGCAGCCGATGCTCATGACGAAGGCAGCGCCCTACGAGCTCGGCGCGACGTTCTCGTTCGAGCGGGAGGAGCTGCATCACCTCGTGTGGTCGAACAGCGTCGATGGTCGGGACCCCAGCAGCCCGACCTGGATCGGTCTGGACACTGCGATCGCCCATGGAGCCGTTGCCCCTGCGCCGAATCAGGCGGGCGACGTCGTCCTCGCGGACGGAACCGCCATCTGGATCGACGCAGGACCGGTCCGACACGTCGACGCGATCGACGGGGTCCCCGTCGTCCCGCTCGTGGCGATCGAGCACGGATCGTTCGCCCTCCCATCGGCGAATGTCTCCACCGCCGACCTGGCCGCCGATCAGCTCGCCGCAGTGACCCACCCGGGTGGCGGCGCACGCATCATCGCTCCGGCTGGGTCCGGCAAGACCCGAGTCCTCACAGAGCGTGCACGGCACCTTCTGACGCAATGGAACCTTCCCGCCTCGGCGGTCAGCCTCGTTGCGTTCAACAAGCGGGCCCAGGAAGAGATGGTCGACCGCACGCGCGACCTGCCGGGGCTGCAGGTCCGCACCCTGAACGCCATCGCGCTCGCCATCGTCAACGGCCGGCCACCGTTCGCACCACAGACGACGTCGTGGCGGACGATCGATGAGCCCGACGTCCGACGCTTGATCGGCGAACTCGTGTCGTTCCCTCGGCGGCGCAACAGTGACCCGATCAGCCCGTGGATCGAAGCGCTCAGCGTCATCCGCCTCGGCCTGGTCGACCCATCCGAGGTCGAAGGGCGATACGACGGCGACGTCGACGGGCTCGCCGAGGTGTGGCCGCGCTACCGGGAGGCGCTCGAGCGTCGAGGAGCTGTCGATTTCGACGATCAGATCTATCGGGCGCTCCTGGTCCTGCTGCGCGACCCCGTGGCGCGCCGAGCGGCGCAACGGGCCTGCCGGCTGCTGCTCGTCGACGAGTTCCAGGACCTCACCCCTGCACACCTGCTGATGATCCGGCTCCTCGGGGCGCCGGGCAGCGCAGTCTTCGGTGTCGGCGACGACGACCAGACCATCTACGGGTACAACGGCGCGGACCCGCAGTGGCTGATCGACTTCGGGACCCACTTTCCCGGCGCGGGGGAGCACCCGCTCGAGGTCAACTACCGCTGTCCGGGAGGTGTGGTCGAGGTGGTCGACCGGCTCCTGCGGCACAACAGCCGGCGGGTGGCCAAGACGATCCGTGCCGCCACACCGGGGACCGACGGGTGGTCGATCGATGCGGGTGTGGATCCGATTGCGGCCACACGGTCAGCGGTCGAAGCAGCGCTCGCCGCCGGCTCGCCGACCAGCGACGTCGCGGTGTTGAGCCGGGTGAACGCATTGCTCGCCCCGGTCCAGGTCGCGCTGGCGTCGATCGGCGTCCAGGTGAGTGGTGGTGTCGGCCTCGAGTTCGCCGACCGCACGGCGATCCGGACCGTGCTCGCCTGGCTCCGGCTCGCCACGGGGTCGGGTCCGTTCGGGGCGGACGACGTGCGTGAAGCGCTGCGGCGGCCGTCGCGGTCCTTCCACCCCCGCATCACCGACTGGGTGGCCGAGCAGGGATCCGTCGTCGACCTGCACCGTTTGGCTGGACGCCTCAACAACGAACGCGACGCCGAACGTGTCGTCGACTTCGCCGCCGACGTCCAGGCGCTCCAGAAGCGGGTCGCGTCGGGAGCGACGACGTCCGATGTCGTGCTCATGCTGATCGACGAGATCGGTCTGGCAGGGTCGGTCGCCACCCTCGACGCGAACCGGCGCGGCATGAACCGAGCCGCCCAAGGAGACGATCTCACGGCGATCGCTCACCTCGCAGCGCTGCACGATGATCCGGTGACCTTCGAACGGTGGCTGCGCTCGCAGCTCGCTGTCAAGCGGTCCACTGACGGAGTGGTGCTGTCGACGGTTCACCGTGTCAAGGGCCAGGAGTGGCCGCACGTCGTGGTGCATCTCGCCGATGCTCACCAGTACCCGCACCGGCTCGCGGAGGATGTCGAGGAGGAACGCCGCCTGTTCCACGTCGCCATGACCCGGGCGAGCCGTCATGCCACGATCGTGACCGGTGCCGAGCCGAGCCCGTTCGTCGCCGAACTCACGACCGAGCCCGCCGAGCGTCCAGCAGACCGTCGGATCGTGTCGTCACACCGTCCCGAACCGGTGCCGACCAAGCGTTCGTCGTCGAAGTCGTCCACCGACCCGACCGCGGGTCTCGACGCGGCGGCACAGGCCCGCTTCGAAGCGCTCCGAGAGCTTCGTGGACAGTTGCGTGACGGCAAGCCCGCCTACGTGGTCTTCGACAACAAGACACTCGTCGCCATTGCCAAGGCGGCTCCGAGCACGCTCAGCGACCTCGGCCGGATCTCCGGCGTCGGCCCGGCGAAGCTCGACAAGTACGGCGCACAGGTCACGGAACTGATCCGGACGATGACCACGGAGTGAATTCACACCCCGGCCACACGTGCGTGCGATGGCGGCCGCGCTGACCACGGGTACGGTGTCGTCGTGACTGCCGTGACGCCCTACCTTGCGATGACGAGGCCGGCGTGGCGCGGGATGATGCACGCGTGGGCGTTCTTCCTCGCCATCCCGGCGGGGATTGCGCTGGTCGTCGTCGCCAACGGTGCCGCGGCGACCGTCGGGGCAGCGATCTATGCCGTCACGTTGCTGGCGCTGTTCGGTACCTCAGCGGCGTATCACCGTCTCGCTCAGTCGCAGCGTGCTCGACAGATCATGCAACGGCTCGATCATTCGATGATCTATCTCTTGATCGCCGGCACCTACGTGCCGTTGTGCCTCGTCGCGCTTCCGCCGGCGTGGGGCATCCCGATGCTGGCGATTGTCGGAACGCTGGCGCTCATCGGCGTGGTGTTGAAGCTGACGGCGTTCGACCGGATGCAGAAGCTGTCGTACGCGCTGTACCCGATCATGGGGTGGGCCGCGATCATCGCGGCACCCGCCCTGTACCGCAGCCTCACCGCCCCGCAGATGGCGTTGATCGTCGCTGGGGGACTGGCGTACACGATCGGCTTTCCCGTCCTGCTGACCCGTCGGCCCGATCCGTGGCCGACGACGTTCGGCTACCACGAGGTCTGGCATCTCTTCGTCGTCGTGGCGGCTGCCCTGCACTTCGCTGCGGTGTCCAACGTCGTCGCCTGACGCCGAGCCCGAGCTGCCGCCGATCGTTCTCGGATCGTTGCCGTCGACGTGTCCCTCGGCTACCCGCCGGGCACCCCGACGAGATGTTCTCGGTGGAGCGTCAGCGTTCCCGACCCTCTCTGGAAGCCGTGTTGCGACGACCCAAGCGCCAGGCACCGACCTGTAGTGCCGACCCCACGGCGACCAGGACGATTCCGGCCACTCGTGCCGCCCCTGCCGTCGTCGGACCGAGTCCCGGCGACGTGACGGTCATGGCGTCGGGTGAAACCAGTGCTGCGACACCGACGCCGAGGTAGAGGAGGCCGCAGCTTGCCAAGACTGCAGCGGTGAGCCGGCGAGAAGACTCCATTGCCAAGTTGGCGATGCCCACGAGGAGAAACAGGGCGGCGATGAAGAGCACGACAGGCCACTCGTACAGCGTCTCCGAGTATCCCTGGCTTGATCGAGCGATCTGTGCCGCCACGACGATCGCCGCACAGCCGATGAAGGTCCAACCAACGAATCGACCGTTCATACGTTCGAGATTGTGCCTGCCGACACCGGGTCTCCACAACGCCGACGACGATCTCGGTTGGCCCGGGGTGGATCCGATGTGCCATGCGACATCGCCCTGATGTTTGAGTGGTTCTTCGGCTGTCTACGCTCTCGGTCAGCGGGCCTGATCCGAAAGGAAACGGCAGTGAGAACACGTTCAGGAAGCAACCGCCGCAGTGTCATTGCGGCCATCGCCATCACGGCGGGCCTCGCCGTCAGCGCAACCGCATGTGGAAGCGACGACGGCACCGACGACCCGGGAGACTCGCCATCTGACACCGATCAGATGATCGACTCCGTCCCGACCGACGACATGGTCGACGACACCATCGAATGACCCGATGCACCGTCGCGATGGCCGGACACCATCGCGACGGTGCATCCCGTTCGTCAGACGCTGAACGACCTCAGTCGACGGTCCACGTGCCGTTCGACCGCAACAGTTTCTCGAGATCGCCCGGGCCCTTCTGTTCGCTCGCGGCCATCACCTGATCGGACACCGCGGTTGCGTACTCGGGCCGTTGGACGTCGCGCAACACCCCGAACGGCGTGGGCGAATGATCGTCGTGGCTGAGACGTGCCAGGGCGAACGCCAAGGACGGATCGTTGCGATGAGCATCGTGAACGAGGATCTCGTCGGCAGCCACATCGGCCCGGTCGACCAGTCGAAGCTGACCGTCCACACCCATCGACACTGCTCGCTGCTGTTCGGCACCGAAGGTGATGGGCTCGCCGTGCACGAGGTTGATCATCATCTCGTCGCGCGCCTGCTTCTTGGTGACATCGTCGAACTGGCCGTCGTTGAACACGTTGCAGTTCTGGTAGATCTCGACGAACGAAGCACCTCGATGGGCGTGCGCGGCGCGGAAGGTCTCGATCATGTGCTTGCGATCGAGGTCGTGGGTTCGAGCCACGAAGCTCGCCTCGGCACCGAGCGCGACCGCCAACGGGTTGAACGGCGGGTCGATCGAACCCATCGGGGTCGACTTGGTGACCTTGCCCACCTCGCTCGTCGGCGAGAACTGCCCTTTGGTGAGCCCGTAGATCCGGTTGTTGAACAGCAGGATGTTGAGGTTCACGTTGCGACGCAGCGCATGGATCAGGTTGTTGCCGCCGATCGACAGCCCGTCGCCGTCACCGGTGATCACCCAGACATCCAGGTCGGGCCGAGCGACGGCCACACCCGTGGCGATCGCTGGCGCGCGCCCGTGGATCGAGTGCATTCCGTAGGTGTTCATGTAGTACGGGAAGCGGCTCGAACATCCGATACCGGAAATGAACACGGTGTTCTCGGGAGCGACGCCGAGCTCCGGCATCAGGGTCTGGACGGCGAGGAGGATCCCGTAGTCCCCGCAGCCCGGACACCAGCGGACCTCCTGGTCGCTGGTCCAGTCCTTCTTCGTGGTGACGGCAACCTGCGCGGTGGTCATGATGCGGCTCCCTCTGAGGCGGTGGCGGAACGGTCGGCGATCGATGCGAGTGCCTCGTCGATCGCAGCTTCGATTTCGCGGGACTTGAACGGCATGCCCTGCACCTTCGTCAGTGCGGTTGCGTCGACGAGGTACTTGCCCCGGATCAGATGGGTGAGTTGGCCCATGTTGAGCTCGGGAACGATCACCCGCTGATATCTCGACAGGATGTCGCCGAGGTCAGGTGGGAGCGGGCTCAGGTGCATGATGTGCGCCGATGCGACCTTCTTGCCGAATCGGAGACTGCGCTGGATCGCGGCGTCGATCGCCGCCCAGGTCGAGCCCCATCCGAGGACGAGCACGTCGGCGTCGGGATCGCCGTTGATCTCCGTCGGCGGGATGTCCGCCGCGATCGCGGCGATCTTGTCAGCGCGGATGTGGACCATCTTCTCGTGGTTGGCCGGGGTGTAGTCGATGTTGCCCGTGCCGTCCTTCTTCTCGAGGCCGCCCACGCGGTGCATCAGACCAGGCGTTCCCGGGATCGCCCAGGGACGAGCGAGCGTGGTCTCGTCGCGTTGATACGGCCAGAACACGTCGTTGCCGTCGTCGTCGACATGGTTGGTCTCCGTCGCGAACGGCACGGAGATGTCAGGGAGCGAGTCGACGGAGGGCAGGTTCCAGGGTTCGGAGCCGTTGGCGAGATAGCCGTCGGACAGCAGGATGACCGGCGTGCGGTACTTGAGGGCGATGCGGATCGCCTCGATCGCCGCGTGGAAGCACTGCGCGGGGCTGTAGGCGGCGACGACGGGGAGCGGGGCTTCGCCGTGGCGGCCGTACAGGGCGATGTTGAGGTCGGATGCTTCGGTCTTGGTGGGCAGACCGGTCGAGGGACCGCCGCGCTGGATGTCGACGAGCAGCAACGGCAGTTCGATCGAGACGGCGAGCGAGGTGGTCTCGCTCTTCAATGCCACACCGGGCCCGCTGGTCGTGGTGACACCGAGGTGGCCGGCGAATGCTGCACCGAGCGCCATGCCGATCGCCGCGATCTCGTCCTCGGCCTGCACGGTCCGTATCCCGAAGTGTTTGTGCTTGGACAGTTCGTGGAGGATGTCGCTGGCCGGGGTGATCGGGTACGAACCGAGGGTGATCGGAAGCTTCGCCAGTTGCCCGGCGGCCACGATGCCCCACGCGAGCGCCGTGTTCCCGGTGATGCTCGTGTACTCGCCGGCAGGAAGCTTGGCGGGGCGGACCTCGTACCGGTGGCCCACCGCCTCGGTTGTCTCGCCGAAGTTGAAGCCGGCCAGGAACGACGCCTTGTTGGCGGCCTCGACCTGCTCGTTCTTGGAGAACTTGGCCGCGATCCACTCGAGCGTCGGCTCGGTCGGCCGTGTGAACATGAACGAGACGAGGCCCAGGGCGAAGAAGTTCTTCGAGCGCTCGGCGTCGCGCGGCTTGACGCCGAGGGGCGCGCACACCTCCTTGGTGAGGCTCGTCATCGGGACTCGCAACACGCGGTAGTTCGCGAGGCTGCCGTCCTCGAGTGGGCTGACGGTGTAACCGACCTTGGTCAGGTTGCGCTCGTCGAAGGCATCCTCGTTGACGATGAGCGTCCCGCCGACCTCGAGTCGGTGGAGGTCGGCCATGAGCGCAGCCGGATTCATCGCGACGAGCACGTTCGGGTCGTCGCCCGGTGTCGTGATCTTGTGGTCGGCGATGTTCACCTGGAAGGCCGACACCCCGTTCACGGTCCCTGCCGGTGCCCGGATCTCCGCCGGGAAGTCGGGCAGTGTCGACAAGTCGTTGCCGAACGATGCACTCACCGAGGTGAAGCGGTCGCCGGTCAACTGCATGCCATCGCCCGAGTCGCCGGCGAACCGGACGACGAGGTGGTCGAGCACGTGATCGTCGTCGGTCTCCGACCGCTCGATCATGTCCGTCATGTTGTAACCCCCAAAGTGGGATCTGTCCCCCCAGCACCGTTGCCGGGCCTGTCCCACCGCCCACCGTAGCGGTGCTGCCCATCGCGATGCGGGACGGGGCCACGGTCCTCTGGCCAACCGGTGAGTCCCCGCCTGGCGACCGGGCGAGTCCCGCGCTCGATGCGCGCACCACCGGGGTCAGACCTCGGTCTGCCGCCTGGCCAACGCGCAGTCCCGTAGGGTGAGGTGAGTGATCCGCCTGTTCGCCGCGACCGTCTCGATCGTCGCACTGCTCACCGCGTGCAGCAGCTCGGGCGACCCAGACCCCGCCGACGACCCCGGCATCGGCGGTATCAACGGGCCCGCCCAGGTCGATCCGTCGTACGATCCGTTCGACGTCGAGCCCTCGGCAACGACGGCACCCGACGCCGACGGATAGGGTCCAGCCCCGGCATGGCGTCACTTCGATTCAGCTTCGGCACCATGGGCTCTGGCAAGAGCACCGTGGCACTCCAGATCCATCACAACCTGTCCAGTCGGCAGTTGTATGGGCTCCTGCTCACGACGCTCGACCGCGAGGGCCGGCAGGTCACGAGTCGCCTCGGTGTCGCTGCCCCTGCGATCGAGGTCTCGCCCGACCTCGACCTCCACGCGTTGGCGGTGCGGTACTGGCCGATCCACTACATGGTGTGTGACGAGGCGCAGTTCTACACCGACGACCAGTGTGACCAGCTGGCCCGTGTGGTGGACGAGCTCGACGTCGACGTCTACGCGTTCGGATTGCTCACCGACTTCCGCGGCAAGCTGTTCGACGGCACGAAGCGCATGCTCGAGATCGCCGACGAGCACTCGCCGCTCCAGGTCGAGGCCCGCTGCTGGTGCGGTGCCCGCGCCACCCACAACGCACGTGTCGTCAACGGCGACGTGGTGTACGAGGGCGACACGGTGATGGTGGGCGACACCAACGCGTCCAACGAGCGGCTGTTCGGCGACTCGGTGCGCTATGAGCTCCTGTGCCGCATGCACTTCCGCCGCGGCGAACTCGGCGCCTGAGCCCCCGTCTCCGGCTCAGGCGGTGATGCGGTCGGCGGCGTAGCCGATCACGGCGAGGCCGAGTGCGAACGAGATGCCACCGACGCGGAGGAACACCGACCCGAGGTCGGCCGAGATGGCTCCGGGACGCGTCACGATGCTGATGATCGACACGACGCCGATCACCGCAAGGACGATGCAGAGCCCACCGGCGATGGGGAGGAGGCTCTTCAACCACGGTTCCCGCTCCGAGCCGGCGAACCATGTCGCCACCGCTCCGATCAGGATCGCGGGGGCGAGCACGGCGACGTTCGGTGGGAGGACGAGAAAGCTCATCACCTCGATGCGTTGGTCCCACACGCCGGCGAACTGCTGATCGCGCACGTCACGCATGCGCTCGAACTGAAACGCGATGAAGCCGATCGGGGCCGCGAGCAACAGCCACCCGGCCACCGTGAGTTGGTGAACCAGGCGACGGCGGCGCTCAGCGGTCAGTTCAGTCCCAGGCACACTGCATGCGCTTGATGCCGTTGATGAAGGCGCTCTGGAGATAGTCGGGCTCGCCCGTGATGCGCAGCGATGGCAGCCGCTCGCGGATGACGTCGAACATCACCGTCAGTTCTCGGCGCGCCAGGTTCGCACCCAGACAGAAGTGCGGGCCTCCGGCGCCGAAGCCGATCTGCGCGGGGTTCGGCGGACGGGTCACGTCGAAGGTGTAGGGGTTCTCGAACACCCGCTCGTCACGGTTGCCGGAGTTGTACCACATGACCACCTTCTCCCCGGCCTTCACGAGTTGCCCGCCCAACTCGACGTCTTCGGTGGCGGTACGGCGGAAGTGGATGACCGGCGTTCCCCAACGAACGATCTCCTCGACGCCGGTCTTCGAGTGGGTCTCGAAGTCGTTGAAGAACAGTTCCTTCTGCTCGGGGAAGTCGGTGAGGGCCTTCAGTCCGTGGCTGATCGCGTTGCGGGT
>JBAWHL010000304.1:0-5095 GCA_049593815.1 Ilumatobacteraceae bacterium
GATACGCGTCGTCGATGGCGGCGGGAGTCATCCGCAAGGTCGCCTCGGGCGCAAGATCGGCGACGGCGCGGCCCTCGGCGTAGTGGTGATTCGTCAGCCGGAGACCTTCGAACATCGAACCGCGCAATTCCACGAGTTCAGCGGGCGGCTGCTCGTCGAAGAATCCCCAGATCGTGAAGGCGATCGTCAGATCGTGGATGACCGGCGCCCGCGAGAAGATCGACGCACGGCGCAGCGCGACTCCGAGGCATCCACGGATCGCATCGTCGACGTTCTCGCCGGGCTGCACACGGATCCGCGGGCGGAGTTGGCGCGCGATGCGCAACGCGTAGCCCTGGTCGGGTCCCGGGTCGCCGAGGCGAGTACCGACCGGCTGGAACCCTTCGATGTCACCCGGACGATCGGGTTGCCACGATGCCGGGACATGTTCGGGCGAGGCATACGAACGCGCGTGCAGTGTCGGTGGAACCGGGCTGAACTTCGGGGCGGCCATCGGGGGACTTTCTATCAGCCCGCCGCGCCGGCAGCATCGCGCAGTGAGCGATGCAGCAGGCCGTAGACCACGCTGTCCTCGAGCGCCCGCCACGACGCCTCGATGATGTTCGGGCTCACGCCGATCGTCGTCCAGTCACGGTGTCCGTCGGTTGCGGAGAGCAGGACGCGTGTCGTCGATCCGGTTGCGCTCGATCCGTCGAGGATGCGCACCTTGAAGTCGGTGAGATGGATGTCGGCGAGTTCGGGGAGCATCCGCCCGACGGCGCGCCGCAGCGCCGTGTCGATCGCGTTGACCGGGCCGTTGCCCTCAGCGACCCAGACGCCACGTTCGGCTTCGTCGCCTTCACCCACCCAGACCTTGACGGTCGCCTCCGTGGTGAACGTGCCCCCCGGAAGTTCGTCGGTGATGACGCGCATCGATTCCAGGCGGAAGAACTCCGGCACCAATCCCGCGGCCCGACGCATGAGCAGTTCGAGCGATGCGTCCGCGGCTTCGAAGTGGTAGCCCTCGTGCTCGAGCCGTTTGAGTTCGTCGACGATCTCGTTGATCACTGCGCCGTCGAGTTCGAGGCCGAGCTCGTCGGCCTTGATCTGGATGGTGGCGCGGCCGGCCATCTCCGACACGACGAAGCGCGTGGTGTTGCCGACGAGTTCCGGGTTGACGTGTTCGTAGGCGTCCTTCGCACGCACGATCGCCGAGACGTGGAGCCCGGCCTTGTGCGCGAACGCCCCGGAGCCGACGTACGGGGCCTGCGGATTGACCGCGCGGTTGAGGGTCTCCGCGACGTGATGGCTCACGGCGGTGAGCCGCTCGATGCGACCCTCCGGGAGGCACTGGTAGCCGAGCTTGAGCTGGAGGTTCGGGATGACGGTGGTGAGGTTCGTGTTCCCGGTCCGCTCGCCGAGCCCGTTGAGCGTGCCCTGCACGTGGCCCGCTCCGGACTCGACTGCAGCCATCGAGTTGGCGACGGCGCAGCCGGTGTCGTCGTGGCAGTGGATACCGATGATCGCGTCGTTGCCCACGTGCGACTTGACGTCGGCGACGATACGCCCGACCTCGCTCGGCAGGGTGCCACCGTTGGTGTCACACAAGACGAGATGCGAGGCGCCGTTGACGACGGCCGCTTCGATTGCACGGAGCGAGAACTCGGGGCTGTCCTTGTAGCCGTCGAAGAAGTGCTCCAGATCGACCATCACCATTCGGCCCTCGCCGTGGAGGAACTGCACGGAGTCGGCGATCATCGCCGCGCCCTCGTCGAGCGTCGTCTGCAGCGCTTCGAGCACCTGGTACTGCGAGCTCTTGGCGACGATGCACACCGCCGACGTGTTGGCCTCGATCAGGTTGCGCAACGTGGCGTCGTCGTCGACCTTGCCGCGTGGCCGGCGCGTCGATCCGAAGGCCACGAGCGTCGAGGTCGCCAGGTGGAGTTCGTGTTGCGCGCGGGCGAAGAACTCGATGTCCTTCGGGTTCGCGCCCGGCCAGCCGCCCTCGATGTAGTGCACGCCGAGCAGGTCGAGTTGCTCCGCGATGCGGAGCTTGTCGTCCACGGTCGCGGAGACGCCCTCCACTTGGAGACCGTCTCGCAGTGTCGTGTCGAAGACTTCGACGTTTCGCATGAAATGCTCCCGAGAACTGAAAGAGCCGCCCGGAGGGCGGCTCGACGAACACGTGGGGGCCCACGTGTTCTACGGAATGATGATGATGGCGGCAGCGCTGTGGTTCGTCATCGCCACCCATTGAACCGCGAGAACGGCCCCTCCGCAAATCTGAATCGCAGAACTGCCGGCGCGGCCCGCGCGAGCCACGAGCCTGGAGCGTGACCATCGGATCCCTCCCGACCTCCGACACGCCGGGGAACCGAGACGACCGGAGGCTGTGCATGTCGTTGTGCATGAACGGTGGGCAACGGGTGGACGACGACAGGAATCCTGGGGGTAACGAGAAAGTTTCGGGGATAACCCTGTGTTTTTCGAAATACCCCTTGACCAGGGGTTTTGTAGCCTCTTTACTGATCCTCGTTCCGGAGAGCGCACGCCGACCGGAGCGGTGAGGACGGGGCTTCGGCCCACCCCACACCGCTCTCGAGGCACAGCGGAATCGGAGCACGGACAGTGTTCACGGCCATCTCGGACCGGGTCACGGTCGGCCTTCGGGTCGGGTGTGGCAACGACGAGTCGGCGAACGTCACGGGAGACCGGGGCGATCGTCGGGTCAGACCGGGCCCACGGCCGCCTTCGGGCGATCGAGGGAGACGGAGACCTGCTGGAGCGTTCGGACGTTCGGGGCAACCCGTACGGAAGGACGTTGTGGCGAGGCAACCGGGCACGGCGCCACCCTCGGGTGGTGACGAGTGCACGACCTTCGGGGCGTGTGCGAGCAACGGGGTCATGGCGCAGGAGCCGAAGGACCTGGGGCCACCCCAACTGGACTCAGTGAGGTCGGTTCCGATTGGCACCAGGACCGATGGCTCGGGCGACCGGGTCAGCGTGAATCGGTGCCAACGGAGACGAGACCGGGCGACCGGAATCCGATCCGAAACGCGGCATCGCCCGCCACGCCGCAAGGCGAGACGGGCGATGTGAACAGGTCGAGTCGAAGGTTAACGCCCGACGTTCGATCTGTGGTGGACCTGTCCACGAGTCGCCCCGGAAGGTGCGCAGGCGAGAGCCCGCAGCACCGACCGGGGCGCTTTCGTTTTCCGTCTCGGTTGGCTCGGCCGTCGTGGTTGGCTCGGCCGTCACCACGATCCGGCGACGGCGAACCGTTGGTCGGCCTCCCGACAGCCTCATCGGGCTCATCGCTCGCGCTTCCCTCGCCGCCCCGCCCGAAACTTGTGCCGTCCAGCGCGCTCACCGCAACGAATGCCGCACAATTGTGCGGTTCGACGGTGCACCTCCCGAAATGTGTGTGGTTGGTGCCACCTGGCGCGAGAAACGACGCAAATTTCGGTGCGGGACCCAGCGGGCGGAGGGGCAGACGGACGGCGTCAGTGGAGGGCGGCGGTGAGGGTGACGACGTGGGCGAGGTCTTCGCGGGCGAGGTCGACCGTCGGACCTGGGAAGAAGCACACGTCGTCGGCACCGGCATCGGCAAGCGCTTCGGCGTGAGTGACGGCGTCGGCGAATGTCCCGATCGCTCCGAGCTCGATCCACCAGTCGGACGGCATGTCGGCGATGCCGTCGACTCCACGAGCGGCGTGCCGCTCACGGATCTCGTCGACGTGAGGGTGCGCGAGCATCGCAGGTCCCCCGCCATCGAGCAGTCCGGCGACGAACGGCGCCATGATCCGGTGGGCCGTCGCAGCATCGTCGCTGATGCCGAGTGCGGTGAAGACCGACACCCGGAAGTCGTCGGGAGCGCCGGCCGTCGCGACCGCCTGGCGCACGTACGACGGCCCGGCACCTTCGGCGAGCACGACTCCGTTCGCAACGCGCCCGGCGAGTTCGAGCGACCTGGGGCCACGAACGCCGGCGAGGACGGGTGGTACCGGTGACGGCGGCGCGTCGAGCGTGACGTCACGCATCGTGAACTCCTGCCCATCGAGGGTCACCGTCTCGCCGTCGAGGAGTCGGCGGACGATCGTGATCACCTCGTCGAGCGTCGTCAGCGGTGATCGGGTCCGCGCACCCATCTGCTCCATCCACTCCTGCACACCATGGCCGATGCCAGCCAAGAGACGGCCCGGTGCCAGGTTCGCGAGCGTGGCGAGCTCCATCGCCGTGATCGCCGGATTGCGCGCCACCGCCGGCAGGATTCCCAGCCCGACGGTCAACCGTTCGGTCACCGCGAGCGCCGTCGCCGCCAAGCTGATTCCAGCTGTGTAGAAGCAGTCCTCGATCACCCACAACTGATCGACGTCGGCAGCTTCCAACGTCTGCGCGACCTCGACGACGAACGGCGCCGGCAGCGTCCGGTCGAAACACATCCCCACGTTCATCCCCATCGCGAGGACCGTAGCCCGACCCCACCTGTCGTCAATCCGAAAAGTGTGGCGATCGGCGCGCTCAGCGCCACGTCCAACGAACATTTCGGCCACCGACCTGAAATGTGCGGGTCTCGGAGCGCTGAGCGCGACGAGACCCCCATTTTTCGGGTGGGTCCCCTCGCTGGGTCAGGTGGCGAGCTCGCACCAGCCCTTGTAGCGCGGGTCCTTGCCACGGATGGCCTGGTGGTAGGTCTCGGCGATGGCGGAGGTCATCGGTCCGGGACACGGGATCTCGCGATCGTCGACCGAGTTCACCGAGCTGACCTCGGCGGCGGTTCCGCACACGAAGGCCTCCTCGGCGATGTACAGGTCGCTGCGCGCGATGTTGTCGACGACGACCTCGAACCCGAGGTCAGCGGCGATCACGGACACCGAGTTCTGCGTGATCCCTTCGAGCGCACCAGCGGACAGCGGCGGCGTCAGCAGCTTGCCCTGACGAGCCACGAAGATGTTCTCTCCGGTGCACTCGGCCACCAGTCCGTTCGGCGCCAGCATGATCGCCTCGTCGTAGCCGGCCTTGAGTGCCTCCACCTTGGCGAGCGACGAGTTGACGTAGTTGCCCGTCGTCTTCGCTGCGGGCGGCATCGTGTTGTGGTCGTGGCGCGTCCACGAGG
>JBAWHL010000305.1:0-6871 GCA_049593815.1 Ilumatobacteraceae bacterium
AGGCAGAAGAGGCCGAGACCTGCGCAGCCAACGGCATCGACTTCATCGAGCTCAAGGTCGCCGTCGACGGACTGTCCGTCATCACTTCGGCCGAGAACACCGACCTCGAATGCCTGAGCTTCGTCGACCTCTACGCCCTGCTCGGCCCGGACGCGACCGGCAAGAACAACTGGTCCGACCTGACCGAGACCGCCGATGAGATCGCGGCCACGGTCACCGACCTCGGCGCCGTCCACACCCCGTACCCCGACGCCTCGCTGACGGTCACCGCCCCGGGCGAAGAGTCCGGCACGTTCGACTCCTTCGTCGAGATCGTGATCGAGGACGTCGGCGGCGAGCTCGAAGTCGACGACGCCAACGTGCGTCCCGACTACACCGCCAGCCCGAACGACAACGTCATCATCGAGGGCATCGGTGCCAACCCGACGTCGCTCGGTTGGGTCGGCTTCGCCTTCGTCGAGGAGAACCTCGACACGGTCAAGCCCATCCAGATCGACGGCGGTGACGGCTGTGTCGAGCCGACGCCCGAGACGATCGCGAGCGGCGAGTTCCCGATCGCTCGTGACCTCTTCATCTACGTGAGCGTCCCGAAGCTCGACGAGAACCCGGCGCTGGCCCCGTTCGTCGACTACTACCTCAACGAGGGCATCACCGCCCTGGTCGGCACCGGTGACGGACAGGTCCCGTACGTCCCGCTGGCCGACGATGCCTACAACGAGCAGCTCACCGTCTGGGAGGCTCGCGAGACCGGTACCCGCGAGGGCTGATCTCCTGAACCCTTCCGAGTAGCCGTGCGGTCGACGGGGTCTTCCCCCCGCCTCGTCGACCGCACCTACCGTCGCCCGATGTAGGAGCCCACTCAATGGCAGTCGCAACCCCAGCCGGAACGTCACCGGCCATCTCCCTCCGCACGCGTCCAGCGCGTCGCCGCAAGGATTCGACCGCGCGTTGGATCTTCCGACTGGCGGCGATCTCGACGTTCGTCCTCACCCTGCTGATCATCTTCACCCTGCTGTTCGACGCCTGGGACTTCGTCAGGGGTCTCGCCGGCGGCGACGACGGCCTCGGCGCGCTGACCGACATCGGATGGTTCCCACGCCGTGGGATCTTCGACATCTCGACCCTCGTCGCCGGCACCCTCATCGTCACCGGCATCGCCATGCTGGTCGCGGTTCCCCTCGGGCTCGGCGCTGCGATCTACCTCGCCGAGTACGCCCGCCCCAGGATCCGGAAGGTCTGCAAGCCGATCCTGGAGATGCTCGCCGGTATCCCCAGCGTCGTGCTCGGCTACTTCGCCATCGCCTTCATCAACCCCAATCTCGTCACCAAGCTGTTCAACGGCGCGAACCAGGCGTTCACGCTGATGGCCGCTGGCATCGGCGTCGGCATCCTGACGATCCCGATCATCGCCTCGGTTGCCGAGGACGCATTGCGAGCGGTGCCGATGCCGCTGCGTGAGGCGTCCTACGGGCTCGGGGCGCGCCGGTCGCAGACGGCGTTCCGTGTCGTGCTCCCCGCCGGCATCTCCGGTGTCGTCGCCGCATTGATCCTCGGCATGTCCCGTGCGATCGGCGAGACGATGGTCGTCGCCATCGCCGCCGGCGCTGTCGGTGGCGGCCTGTTCAGATTGACTCCCCTCGAACCCGGTCAGACGATGACCGCAGCGATGGCGGCGCTCGGCTTCGGCAGCGACCAGGTCGCCGGCGCCGACCTGGCGTTCCAGAGCCTCTACTTCATCGGGCTGCTGCTCTTCGTCATGACCTTCGCCCTGAACTTCGCAAGTGATCGACTCGTCGCCCGAGTCCGGGAGGTCTACTGATGGCCATGAGCACCCCTGTCTCCGTCGGTGGTGACGCTGCGCGCAGCATCACCACCGGGCTGACCCGTACGTCCACGGACATCCGCGGCAAAGTGATCGAGGCGACGCTCCTCGGGAGTCTCGCGATCTCGATGCTCGTCCTGCTCGTGCTGATCGTCGATCTCCTCAAGCGGAGTTGGAACGTCTGGACCGGGAGTCCAGGCGACTTCATCACCGGCAACCTGAACTCGACCTCGGCCGACGCCGCAGGCATCGGGCAGGCCATCACCGGCACCATGGTGTTGATGGCCATCGTGACCTTCGTGGCGTTCCCGCTGGGCATCGCCTGCGCCGTCTATCTCGAGGAGTACTCCTCGAAGAGCCGGTTCGCGCAGGTCACCCGAATCAACGTCCGCAACCTCGCCGGTGTCCCGTCGATCGTGTACGGCCTCCTCGGCCTGGCCGTGTTCGTCAAGGCGCTCGACGGGGTGACCGGTGGGAAGACGCTGTTCGCGGGTGGGCTCGTCCTCTCCGCGCTGGTGCTTCCGATCGTGATCATCACGACGGCTGAGGCCCTGCGGGCCGTGCCACGCAGCATCCGTGAGGGTGCGTTCGGTGTGGGCGCGACGCAGTGGGAGACCGTGCGATCACACGTCCTGCCCTCCGCCGCCCCCGGCATCCTGACCGGCACCGTCCTGTCGCTCGCCCGAGCGGCAGGCGAGGCGGCCCCGGTCCTGCTCGTCGGTGCCGCAACCGGGTTGCTGCGCACGGGCGACCAGAACTTCTTCGAACAACTCGGCGGGGCCTTCACGGCGATGCCCGTCGCCATCTTCTCCTATGCTCGACAGCCTGGGGATGCGTTCCGTGAGATCACAGCGGCAGCCTCGTTGGTGCTGCTCGTCATGGTCCTCGTCATGAACGCCTTTGCTGTCTGGCTCAGAAACCGCTATGAACGAAAGTGGTGAACCCATGGATGCAATCAAGCAACAGGCGGAGGTCGATCCGATGACGCCGCCCGATGCGCGCTTCGACACACCGGAATCGGCGCCAACGCCGGCCGAGACGGTGTTCGACACGACCGACCTCGGTGTCTACTACGGCGAGTTCCGAGCGGTGCGCGACGTCAACCTCCAGATCCGCAAGAACGAGATCACGGCGTTCATCGGACCATCGGGCTGCGGCAAGTCGACCGTGCTGCGGTGCTTCGACCGCATGAACGACCTCATCGACTCCGCCCGCGTGGAAGGCACGATCCTCTATCACGGGCTCGACCTGTACGCACCCGAGGTCGACGCCGTCGAAGTTCGCCGACGGATCGGGATGGTCTTCCAGAAGCCCAACCCGTTCCCCAAGTCCATCTACGACAACCTCGTGTTCGGGCCCAAGCTGAACGGCATCAAGGACAAGGCCCAGCTCGACCACATCGTCGAGTCGTCGCTGCAGCGCGCGGCGCTCTGGGACGAGGTGAAGGATCGACTGAAGACCTCGGCGCTCGGGCTGTCCGGTGGTCAGCAGCAGCGTCTCTGCATCGCTCGTTGTGTCGCTGTCGAGCCCGACGTGATCCTCATGGACGAGCCGTGTTCGGCGCTCGACCCGATCGCCACCGCGCGCATCGAGGACCTCATGAAGGAGATCAAGCAGGACTTCACGATCGTGATCGTGACGCACAACATGCAACAGGCGGCTCGCGTGAGCGACCGCACCGCGTTCTTCACGACCGAGGTGAACACCGAGAGCGACCGTCGGACCGGCGTGCTGGTGGAGTACAACCCCACCGAGAAGATGTTCTCGACGCCCGACGACAACCGCACCGAGCAGTACGTGACCGGACGGTTCGGCTGATGCCCGACGACACGACGCACGCCGAGTCCGATCAGCCAGCGCCCGCCCCCGAGGAGCTGCGTTCGGGGTTCCACAGCCAACTGACCGACATCCAGTCCGGCATCGCCCGACTGTGTGCGGGCGTCACCGAGCTGGTTCCCCGGGCCACCAACGTGCTGCTGGACATGGACCTCGAGAGCGCCGAGTACGTGATCCTCGGCGACGCCGAATACGACCACAAGTCACTGCAGCTCGAAGAGCTGTGCTTCAAGGTCATCGCCTTGCAGGCGCCGGTGGCGTCCGATCTCCGCGGCCTGGTTTCCGCGATCAAGATCCTCGCTGACGTCGAACGGTCCGCCGACCTGTGCGTCAACATCTGCAAGGCCGCCCGGCGCATCTACGGTCACGAACTCGATCCGAACCTGCGCGGGGTCATCCAGAAGATCGGTGCGCAGGCCATGGTGCTGTTCAAGGAAGCGACCGAGGCCTACCTCAATCTCGACGCCAACCGGGCTGCCGCGCTCCACGACATGGACGCCTATCTCGACGACCTGCATCGCCAGTTCATCCAGACCATCTTCGAGAGCCACGCCGCGGACAACATCGACCTCCAGGTCGCCGTCCAGTTGGCTGTCGTCGCCAGGTTCTTCGAACGGATCGGTGACCATGCCGTCAACATCGGCGATCGCACGCGGTACATCGTCAACGGCTGGGTCCCCGAGCATCCATACGCCGAGAGCGACAACGACCCACCTCAGACGCCGCTGGCGTCGTCCGGCAACAGCTGACTCATGCTCGTCGAGATCTCGGTCGCTCTCGTGATCGGCATCGGGGTGGGGGCGGCGTCGGGCGTCGCCTGGTCGCGTCGCCGCTCGACGAGCGCACCGGCGCCCGATGCTGCCGCGACGACCCCGGCGCGAGCGGTGGACGGCGACGATGTCTCGTCGGACCTGCGTCTCGCGGTCGACCACCTCGACATCGGCGTGGTCGTGGTGGCCAACACCGGTGAGGCGCTGTACCGCAATGCCGCCGCAGGCCGATTCGAGGGCACCCATGTGGGGGTGCTGCTCGACGACCACATCGCATCGACCTTCGAGGAGATCGCCGACGGGAACCCCGTGACCAGGTTGGTCGACCTCCAGGGTGTGCCCACGGTGCGTCTCGAGGTCTCTGCCAACCCGACCCCCGACGGAGGAGCAGTGGTGATCATTCGAGACGTGACCGAGCTGGTGCGCACGGATGTGATGAGGACCGACTTCGTGACCAACATCAGCCACGAACTCAAGACCCCGGTCGGGGCCGTCGCCGTCCTCGCCGAGGCGCTGATCGACGAACCCGACGCGGAGGTCGTGCAGCGGCTCGCCGAACGGCTCGTCGAGGAGGCGCATCGCGTCGTTCAGACGATCGACGATCTCCTGCGACTGTCACAGATCGAGTCCGCACCGCTCGTCGACGGCGTCGTCGACCTGAATGCGGTCGTGCAGCAGGCCGTCGCCCGCGGGCGATCCGTTGCCAGCGGCCGCGGCGTCAGCATCACCACGCTCGACCCGGTGGCGGCGTTGTCGATCCGCGGTGACGAACGACAGCTCGTCTCCGCCGTCGGCAATCTGGTCGAGAACGCCGTCAAGTACAGCAACGAAGGTGGTGTCGTGCAGGTCCGAACCCGTGTGGATGCCAACACCGTCGAGGTGATGGTCGCCGACCAGGGCATCGGCATCCCCGGCCGGGATCTCGATCGGATCTTCGAGCGTTTCTACCGTGTCGACCGAGCGCGCAGCCGGGAGACCGGCGGCACCGGGCTCGGCTTGTCGATCGTCCGGCACGTCGCCAGCAACCACGGCGGCGAGGTCCTCGTCTCCTCACACGAGGGCGAGGGATCCACCTTCGTGCTGCGGCTCCCCGCCGCAGCCATTCTCGAGACGTCGGCGGTCGACCCCGATCCCGACGTGCCCGCGACCTCAGAGTCAGGACCGCACCATGAGTGAGGCAACCGTGCTCGTCGTCGAGGACGAAGCAGGATTCGTCGAGGCACTGACGATCGGACTCCGTCGCGAGGGCTTCGACGTCGTCGTCGCCGTCGATGGCGCCGAAGCACTCGACATCTTCGATTCGGTCGCACCGGACATCGTGCTGCTCGACGTCATGTTGCCCAAGATCAGCGGCATCGACGTGTGCCGTCAACTCCGCAAGAAGACCCAGATCCCGATCATCATGGTGACCGCCAAAGGAGCCGAGATCGACACCGTCGTCGGCCTCGAGGTCGGCGCCGACGACTACGTCAGCAAGCCGTATCGGCTCCGCGAACTCGTTGCTCGGATGCACGCGGTGTTGCGCCGTGCCGACACCGCCGGGGCCGACGTCTCGAGGCTGACCCCTGGCACGATCCAGGTCGGCGACGTCAGCCTCGATCCCGACGAACACTCGGTGACGGTCGCGGGTGAACCGCTGACGCTTCCGCTCAAGGAGTTCGAGCTGCTGCACATGTTGCTGGCCAACGCGGGCCGCGTGTTGCCCCGTGAGACCCTGATCGACCGGGTGTGGGGCAACGACTACGTCGGTGACACCAAGACACTCGACGTCCACGTGAAGCGTCTGCGTTCGAAGATCGAACCCGATCCCAGTGTGCCCACCAGGATCGTGACCATTCGAGGGCTCGGATACAAGTACGAACGGTCCTGAGACCCACGGTCGCGGGCCCGTCCCGTAGGATCGGCAGGTGGATCGGATGACGCACGCTCGGCGGCCGCCGGCGTCGAAGTTCCGTCGGCTCGCCATCACCCACGCCCTGATGATGGGTGGCGATGCGGCGATGGTCGTCGCCCTCGCCGATTCGCTCTTCTTCGACATCGACCTGGACGCGGCGCGCTCGCGGGTGTTGTTGTTCCTGGTGATCGGCTTTGCACCGTTCCTGTTGGTGGCACCGCTGATCGGCCCGCTGATCGACCGAGTCGCGGGCGGGCGGCGATTCATCATCCAGGTCGTCGCCATCTCCCGCGTGGTCCTGTGCGTGTTCATGGCGAAGTACCTCGATTCGTTGGCGCTGTTCCCGCTCGTGTTCGCCTCGCTGGTGCTGCAGAAGACCTACGCGGTCTCCAAGTCGGCGATCGTGCCGTCGACGGTCCGATCCGAGGCCGAACTGGTCGAGGCGAACTCCAAGCTCGGGCTGATCGCCGGGATCATGGGAGCGATCGCCGTCATCCCCGCCGGTGTGCTGTTGAAGACCGCTGGAGCGCCGGCCACGTTGATCTACGG
>JBAWHL010000306.1:0-2686 GCA_049593815.1 Ilumatobacteraceae bacterium
GAACATGGAGGGCGGGGCCTACATCACCGCGCCGGACTATGCGGACCTCCTGCTCATGCATCTCCGAGGCGGCCGATGCGGAGACGAGCAGGTGTTGTCGGTCGATGCCCTCGGGCGGATGCACACCGATCGCACGACCTCGACCTATGACAGCCCCGAGGCGTACGGGCTCGGGTGGTGGATCGACGACGACGCGGATCGCATCACCGATCCGGGCGCGTATGGGGCGGTCCCCTGGCTCGACCTCTCGGACGGGTACGGCGCCTACCTGGTCGTGGAAGCCGACTCCCTGGCGGGCAACGGGCTCGCAGGCCAGCTGTTCGATGTCGTCGACGACGCGATGAACACCGCGGGCTGAGCGCTCAGCTCACCGGCGCGGCGCCGTCGGGCTGCGGACGGAGCGCGTCGCGCCAGGTGATCCGGCTGCCTCGGTGGAGCAACGTGCGCGAGTACACCGAGCCGGCGAGGCGGATGACCCCGTACACCGACGCGGCGAGGAGCAGTGCGGCCACGATGATCTCGACCATCGACGCCGCCCCGGTCACCATGCGCAACGGCATCAGCAAGGGAGCGAACGGTGGCAGCACCGACAACACACGCGCTGCCGGGCTGGTCGGATCGGTGCCGAACGTGAACACGAGAATGTACGCGGCGGTGATCGCCGCGGTGATGGGCGCGGCGGCACCCTGCGCGTCCTCGACGCGTGACACGAACGACCCCGCCAGCGCGAACAACGTGCTGTACAACAAGAAGCCGCCGATGAACCAGACCACGGCGACCGGGAGACCGACCCAGATCTCACTCGGCACGTCGAGACCCGAGATGGCGAGCGAGACCAACCCCGCGAGCACTGCCGCGGTGAACTGGATCAGCGCAACGACACCGATGCCGAAGACCTTGCCGGCCATCAGTTGCTGCGCGCTGACGTGGGACAGCAGCACCTCGATGACACCGGTCGACTTCTCCTCCACCACCCCGGTCAGGACATATCCACCGAACATCGTGACCGACACGAACAGCAACATCGCACTGGCGAACCCGACGAGCACACCGAGCAGGTCGTCGTCATCGGGGTCGAGGACGTCGTTGGCGAGCGGAGACGGCGACAGGATCGCCTCGATCTGTACGGGTTCGAGCCCTGCCTCTGCAGCGGCATCGGCTGCCGACCACGCCACCCAGGCGGTGTCGACGAGTCGAGACAGCCCGACGTCGACGCCGGTGTTCCACAACGCGGTGCCGTCGTCGACCACGAGGACCACGTCCACGGCGCCCGAGTCGAGCATCGCTTCGGCCTCGTCGCGGTCGGCCACGGCGACCACCTCGACGTCGACATCGATCGCCGACCCCACGGCAGCGAACGTGGACGACAGGGCGACGGTCTGTTCCTCACCGGACACGACACCCACGTCATGGCTCGGACGGGAGTCGTTGGACACCAGTGCGTAGAGGAGACCGCCGCCGATGATCGTGGCGCAGAGCGCGAGCGTGAACACGAGGAACGACCGGCGGCGAACGCGACCGAGGACTTCGCGGCGGCTGATCAGCCAGACCTGGGACGTCACGCTGCGGTCACCGACTCGATGAACACGTCGGAGAGCTCGGGCGGACCGAAGGAGAACTCGATCACCGGCCCGACCGAGCGGAGCGCCTCGAAGACGTCGTTGGCGTCGGTCGCTGCCGGCACCCGCAGACGAATCGTCGACTCGCTGGCGGCGAGGACCTCCCAACCGTCACGGAGGACGACCGCGTCGACGTCACCGGTGGACAAGACGCCCATCGCCTCCCGGCTGGGTGAGCTCTGGCGGATCAGGCCGACGTCACCGTCGAGGACGACACGACCACCGCTCACGATGACCACGTCGCGGCACACGTCGCTGACCAGGTCGAGCTGGTGGCTGCTCAGCAGGATCGTGACGCCGAGTTCGACCTGTTCGACGAGCATCCGTTTCATCGACTCGACCGCGATCGGGTCGAGCCCGGAGAACGGCTCGTCGAGGATCACGAGTCGAGGTTCGTGAACCAGCGCGATCGAGAGCTGCAGGCGTTGCTGGTTGCCGCTCGAGAGGGCCTGGACTTCGTCGTCTCGACGCGAGGCCAGACCCATCCGGTCGAGCCAGACGTCTGCGGCGGACCGGGCATCACCGGCGGAACGTCCGGCGAGCCGTGCGAAGTACTCGAGTTGTTCGCCGACACGCATCTTCGGGTACATCCCTCGCTCGGCAGGCATGTAGCCGAACAGCCGACGGGTCGCGCTCGTGATGGGTTCGTCGTCCCAGGTGATCCGCCCTCGGTCGAAGGACACGAGGCCCATGATCGAGCGCATGGTCGTCGTCTTGCCGGCTCCGTTCGGCCCCAGGAAGCCGACGATGCGACCACTGGGCACCGTGAGCGACACGTCGTCGAGGGCGCGGGTGTCGCCGAACTGCTTGGACAACCCCTCGACGCGCAACATCCTGGCGACGGTATCGACCGGTGACGGGTCAGGTGGCGCGGACGAGGTCGTGGAAGCGGCCGGCGCCGGCGACGACCTGATCGAAGCGCTGCTTGTCGAGGACGGCACCTTCGCGGCGAACCTCGCGCTCACGCACGACGATCAGCTGGTCGACCTTCGCGAAGCTCGGACGACCGCTGCGATCCCAGCCGCCGGTACCGACTGGCACCGCACCGTGTCCCTTGTCCTTGGAGG
>JBAWHL010000307.1:0-1606 GCA_049593815.1 Ilumatobacteraceae bacterium
CGACACCGTCGAGCAGGTAGCTGCCGGCGCTCGGGGTGTCGAGGAGGCCGAGCAGCGACAACAGGGTGGTCTTGCCTGAACCAGACGGCCCGGTGATCGCTACGAAGTCGCCGTGATCGACGTCGAATTCGCACGGATGCAGCGCGACGACTTCGGGTGGCCCCGCGTATCGCCGCTCGAGTCCGCGCACCGACACTGCCGGCGGCCGAGCGTTCACCGGCCGACCACGACGAGATCATCGACGCTGACCGCCTCGGGCGTCACGGGGACGATGGCCACGAAGCCGTCCGCTGACAGCCCGGCGTCGACGACGACGTCGATCGGGTTTTCGTCGTTCACCGAGTCGACGAGCGACACTCGTGTGGTGCCGTCGGCGGCGGAGGTGACCGCGGCCAACGGCACCACGAGTGCCTGGTCCTCGGTCGACGCAGCGGTGATCGTGACACGCAGATTGGCGCCGACCAGACCGTCAGGCAGCGGGTCGTCGGGGGTGATCACGGCGGGGTGCACGAGCTGTCCGTCCGGCCCGGGCGCCGGATCTTTCACGATCGAGGTAATCGTCGCCGGATATTCGGTCGAGGTGGTCTCATCAAGCAGGGCCACCGTCATCCCGACGCGAACAAGGCCGACATCGCCCGGGCGCATCGATGTGGTCACGACCAACCGGCCACCCGCAAGCTCGACCAGCGGCCCCGGCCCGCCCTCGCCCGCTTCGCCGGCGGGATCGGGGTTTGTGCCTGCGGATGTGCGCACTCGCGCCGGTAACTGCGGCACGAAGAGCGCCTCACCGAGCGGAATCGTGGGCCCGTTCTGCGAAATCACCGCCGCCAACGCCGCCTGTGCCTGTGCCTGTGCCCCCGACGCGCTATCTACGCCTCGTTGGAGTTCGGTCAGGTCCGCAGGCGCAAGCAGCGTGTCACGCGAGATCGTGGCAATCAACAGCGTCTCTTCCGCTGAAGTCACAGCGTCGGCCGTCGAGCGCCGCGTTGAGTCGAGCTGGGCGGCGGCTTGAAGGATCTGCAGCTCTGCCGCTTCCAATTCACCTGGCGTGGTTTGTGGGTTCTGTGCCAAGCGATCCCGTTCGCGGATCGCCGCGTTGTAGGTCTCCTCACCCAAGCGCACCTCGTTGACCCGCTGCGCACGCGCTTCGTCGAGGCTCCGCTCGGCCTGATCGACCGCAGCCTCGGCCTGGGTCACCTCCAGCGTCGACGCTCCTTGCTCGGCCAGCTTGAGAGCTGCAGCCGCTGCGTCGAGGGCGGCCGTTGCGTCATCCACGGACTGACTGGCCGACGCCGTGTCTGCTGCGGCGGTGTCGAACGCCGCGACCGGTTGATACCCGGCGTCGCCGTACCAGGCAATCACCGCCGCTTTCGTCGCCTCACCGAACACGCCATCAGCGTCTGGTTCGTACCCCAATCGGGCAAGCGCCACCTGAAGCTGAACAACATCGGCACCGGTCATCCCTGGCCGAAGTGAGCGATACATCGGAGCGGTTCCCTCGAGTACGAACACCGGCCGGCCGGATACCTCCACGACGAGGTCGCCTTCGACGACCTCTCCGCCGACCGGCGGCGGTGCGATGGTCACCACCGCCGGAGACTCCACC
>JBAWHL010000308.1:0-2605 GCA_049593815.1 Ilumatobacteraceae bacterium
GATCGGACTGTTTCGACGGCTCGACCTCGAGTGTCCGCCGCTGGTGTCGCATGAGCGTGACCGTAGTCACTTGACGGCCGAGCCATACGATCGTACGGTTTCGATCGTACACACGTATGGTCGTCGCCGCTCGCCGCCCCTGGTGACGGAGTCGACGGTCGACTCGTGGGTGCACCGCCCCCGACAACACCGAACGCACCCTGGAGACGCCCGTGGGAAACGCAGTGATGGACCCCAGCCGCCCCGACGCACCGTCGGACCGCCCGAGTACGCCACGCACAGGATTCATTCGCCGGTTGGCGCGTGCGTGCGTCGATCATCGATGGATCGTGATCGGGCTGTGGGTCGTGATGCTCGTCGTGGCGAACGTCGCCGCCGGTGCGATCGGCCCCGACTATCGGACCGACTTCACACTGCCCGGTGGCGAGGCCAAGGACGTCCAGGAGCTGCTCGAGGCGAACAACCCGGACCGCGCGGGCTTCGCCGCGCAGATCGTCGTGCGCAGCGAATCGGGATTCGACGACCCGGCTGTGCAGGCGTCGATGCAGGAGATCTCCGACTTCGTGTCCGAGCAGGGCGACATCGCGATCACGACCCCGTACGACAACCCGGTGCAGATCAGCCAGGACGGCACGATCGCGTTCATCCAACTCGACATCGCCGACACCCGTGACTTCACCGAACTGCAGGACGTCGGCAGCGACATCATCGAGTTCGGCGAGAGTGTGGAACTCCCGTCGGGCATGGAGGTCGAGTACGGCGGAGACCTGTTCGCGGAGTTCGAATTGCCCGAGAGTGAGGTCTACGGGCTGATCGCCGCGGTGATCATCCTCATCTTCGCCTTCGGGTCCGTACTCGCCATGGGACTGCCGATCGGCACCGCGCTGTTCGGCCTCGGTGTGGCGTCGGCGCTGGTGTCGTTGTTGAGCAACTTCATCTCGATGCCCGACTTCACCACGGCGATGGTGGCGATGATCGGCATCGGTGTCGGCATCGACTACGCGCTGTTCATCGTCACCCGATACCGCGACAACCTCCACGCGGGAGCACCAGTCGACGACGCGATCGTCGATTCGCTCGACACGAGTGGTCGGGCGGTGCTCTTCGCCGGGATCACGGTGATCATCTCGCTCCTCGGCCTCATGTTGATGGGGCTCAGCTTCGTCCAGGGCGTCGCGGTCGCGTCGGCGCTCGGTGTGGCGATGGTCATGGCGGGAGCGTTGACCCTCCTGCCGGCACTCCTGCGCTTGGTCGGGCATCGGATCGACAACACGACCTGGGCGGCCATGGCAGCTGTTGGCCTCGTGGTCGTCGGCGCAATCGTCGGCATCACCATGGGTGCCGGCTCGGTGTTCCTCGGCGCGCTCGTGCTCGCGATCGTGTTGTTCGTCGCGAGCTTCTTCGTGAAGCCACTCCGCCGGTTCGTGCCGCACCGGACCCAGCCGCCGCGTGAGGAGCAGGGTTGGTACCGGTGGAGCCGGTTCATCCAGCGTCGTCCGTGGACCTCGGCGATCACGGCCGTCGTCATCCTGCTCGTCCTCGCCGTGCCGCTGTTGTCGATCCGCCTCGGCTTCGGCGACTATGGCAACTATCCGGAGGAGACCACGGTCCGCCAGGCGTACGACATGCTCGCAGAGGGTTTCGGACCGGGAACCAACGGCCCACTGTTCATCACGGTCGAGGGTGACACGGCGTCGGACCCCGAAGCGCTGCAGGCCTTCATGGCCGCCATCGAAGCGGCAGACGACGTGGCGTTCACCACGCCCGCGCCCATCTCCGACACCTTGTCGCTCGTCATCGTGTACCCGCAGAGTGCGCCGCAGGACGAGGCGACCTCCGCGCTCGTCGACGCGTTGCGCAACGATGTCATTCCCGCGTCCGGAGTCGACGCCAAGGTCGGCGGGTTCACCGCCGGGTCGACCGACTTCGCGGAGTATCTCGCGGGCCGGATGCCCGTGCTCATCGGCGTGGTGCTGCTGCTCAGCTTCCTCCTGCTGATGGCGGTGTTCCGCAGCTTGCTCGTGCCGCTCAAGGCGGTGATCATGAACCTGCTGTCGATCGGTGCCGCGTACGGCGTGCTCGTCGCCATCTTCCAGTGGGGTTGGGGCAAGGACTTGATCGGGGTCGACAAGACCGGCCCGATCGAGGCGTGGGTGCCGATGTTCCTGTTCGCGATCGTGTTCGGGCTGTCGATGGACTACGAGGTCTTCCTGCTGTCGCGGATCAAGGAGGAGTACGACAGGACGAAGGACAACGCCACCGCCGTTGCCGACGGTCTCACGGCGACCGCTCGGGTGATCACGGCCGCGGCCCTGATCATGTTCTGCGTGTTCTTCGCGTTCGTCCTCGGCGACGACCGTGCGCTGAAGCTGTTCGGCTTCGGTCTGGCGATCGCCGTGCTCATCGATGCGACCATCGTGCGCATGCTGCTCGTTCCGGCAACGATGGAACTGCTCGGCGACAAGAACTGGTGGATCCCCAAGTGGCTCGACCGGATCCTTCCTCGTCTCGACGTGGAGGGCTCCGCCAACCACGACGAAGAGATCGCCGCCATCAATCGCGCCACGTCAGAAAGCAACGACACCGTTCCTGCCTCGGTGTAGGC
>JBAWHL010000309.1:0-6857 GCA_049593815.1 Ilumatobacteraceae bacterium
CCGACGTCCAGAACACCGTTGCCAGGCCGACCGCCACGAGCAGCCCGGCCAACGGCGGCCCGACGAATTGCTGAGCGCCTTGCTCGATCGCCGCGAGGCGCCCGTTGGCGCGGTTGAGCTGGGTTCGTTGCACGACGTTCGGGAGGATCGACTGGGCCGAGGTGTCGTAGAAGACCTCGGCGACGCCGGTGCCGGCAGCGGCGAGGTACAGCATCCAGATCGATCCATGTCCCGCTGCCAGCGCCACGGCGGGGATGACGAGCGTCAACGCTCGCACCAGGTTCGCGACGACCATCACGATCCGTCGGTCGAGACGATCGGTGAATGCTCCGACCGGCAGCGCCAGGATCAGCCAGGGAAGGCTGCGAACCATCTCCAGTCCCGCGACGAGGGCCGGCGACCGAGTGAACTGGACCGCGACGAGCGGGAGTCCGACCTTGAAGATGCCGTCGGCGAGGTTCGACAACGCCGATGACGACGCCAACAATCGGAAGGACGAACCGAGCACGGACCGCTGCACGCCAACCGACGGCGTATCGGTGTGCTCGCCAATGTCACTCCCCATCGAATACGCATCCCTCCCACCACGCGCGAGTCCTGTCTCAGCGCAAGGTGGGCACGATCATAGAAGCTCGAACGCCCCGGCACCCCGGATCTCGGCAAAACCTGACGGAACCTCGAACCAACGCGAACACTTCACCGGCGGCGCCGGCGCGAGGCCGACCAACCCCTCCCCACCACGGACGAGCCGTGAGGCCGAGCCAATCAGGAGCAGCCGCCGAGGGAAGCGCCAGCGACGAGGCCGGCGCGAGGCCGACCAACCGCTCCCCACCACCAACGATCCGTGAGGCCGAGCCAATCAGGAATAGAAGGGGTTCTCGCCGGTGGCGTGATCGGTGAGGTCCTTGACCCGCTCGACGCCCTCGAGGGCGTCGACGAGCATGGTCTGGACACCGTCGAGCATCGTCATCTTGCTCATGGAGCATCCGTGGCAGCCGCCGCCCATCGTGAGGTACGCGGTGCCCTCGCCGTCGTGGCCGACGTAGGTGACGAACCCGCCATGCGCTGCGAGCGCAGGGTTCACTTCTCCGGCGACGAGCGCTTCGATCTCGGCCGACAGTTCGTCGTCGTTGACGAGCCCTTCGACGGAAGGCGCGGACGGACGGTTCGGGTTGCGGATCACGAGACCCTGCGTCGTCGTGTAGTCGAGCGTCGCACCGGTGAGGAGTTCGAGGTCGTCGCCCGGGATGATCACCTTCATGCCCTCGTGGGTGCGCACCTCGTCGGTGAACGCCGCGGTGAGGAACTCCTCGAACGAGAGGTCGTAGCGGAAGTCCTCGCCGGGGTCGGAAGCGATCGCCAGGCGCAGACCCAGTTTGTCGCCGTCGACCTCGTCGTCACGCAGCTCGCGGAGATGCTCCAGCGCTTCCTGCGTGACCGTGATGATCGGCTCGCTCGTGTTGCTGGTCTCCGCTGCCATGGCTTCGAGAGGACTCATGCTGAAAAGGCTATCGGCATGCGTCGTGGGAGTGCCGGATCACGCCGCGGGTGCAGCGCCGGGGCGGCGCTCCCAGCCCGACATCACGTACGCTCGCCGGGTGACCGACGGCAGCCGCAAGGCGATCTTCGCAGCGTTCTTCGCCAACTTGGGGATCGCCATCGCCAAGTTCGTCGGCTTCCTCATCACGGGCTCCGCGAGCCTGCTGGCGGAGACGGTCCACTCGGGCGCCGACACCGGCAACCAGCTCCTGCTGTTCCTCGGCGGGCAGCGAGCGAAGAAGTCGGCGACACCGACACACCCGTTCGGGTACGGCCGCGAGCGGTACTTCTGGTCGTTCGCTGTCGCACTCGTGCTCTTCTCGATGGGTGGCATGTTCGCCCTGTACGAGGGCATCCAGAAGTTCCGGCACCCACACGACGTCGAGAGTCTCGGCGTCGCCGTGACGATCCTCGTCGTTGCGATCCTGCTCGAGTCGTACTCGCTGCACACCGCCGTCAAGGAGTCCAGGCGCGTCAAGGACCCCGCCATGGGGTGGTGGCGATTCATCCGGACGACCAAACAACCCGAGCTGCCCGTCGTGCTCCTCGAGGACGTCGGCGCCCTCACCGGGCTCTTCCTGGCGCTGGGTGGCGTGCTCATGGCGTCCAACACCGGCGACGCCCGGTGGGACGCGGTGGGCTCGATGAGCATCGGAGTGTTGCTGATCGTGATCGCCGTCGTGTTGATCATCGAGATGAAGAGCCTGTTGATCGGCGAATCGGCGTCGGCGGGAACCCGCGAGGCGATCGTCGCCGCGATCGAGTCCGTGGACACCGTCGACCAGCTGATCCACATCCGCACCGAACACATCGGCCCCGACGAGATCCTCGTCGGAGCGAAGGTCGAGTACTCGTCGGCGTTGAGTGCCGACGAACTCGTCGCGGCAATCAACACCACCGAGGATTCGATTCGTGCGGCGGTGCCAGCGGCGACCGTCATCTATCTCGAACCGGATCTGCGACGCGACGACCACCCCGACCTCATCGTCGATGTCGAGCACTGACGCAGCGCACCGACGCCTGAGCCCCCGCGCGCTCGGGCTCACGGCCATGGTGGTCGCGGTCATCAGTTTCTCGATGAGTTCCTCGTTGATCAAATGGTCCGAGTCGACCGGATCCGTGGTCGCGTTCTGGCGCATGGTCGGCGCCTCGATCGCCTGGTGGCTCGTCGTGTCGTTCGCACGTGCTCGGTCCCACCGCCCGGTCCCGACCCGCAGCACGTGGATGGCATGTCTCGTTCCCGGGCTCTGTTTCGGGGCGAACATCGCACTGTTCTTCACGGCGATCACCAAGACGAGCATCGCCCACGCCGAGTTCATCACGGCGCTGAACCCGCTCATCCTGCTCCCTGCCGGAGCACTCCTGTTCGGCGAACGCCCCAACTGGGGCGCGCTGCGCTGGGGTGGGATCTCGATCGTCGGTGTCGCCCTCGTGCTGTTCTTCGGTACGGACTCGGGTGCCGCGTCGATCGATGGCGATCTGCTGATGATCGGTGTGGTCGCGCTGTGGACCAGCTACCTCCTGACGTCGAAGCGGGCTCGATCGTCCGGTGTCGACACGCTCGACTTCATGGCCTGCATGATGCCCATCGGACTGCTGACCGCTGGTCCGATCGCGCTGATCATCGCTGGCCCCGACATCTTCGGGCTCAGCGCACGCGGCTGGCTCGTCGTGGCGATCCTGACCATGTTGACCGGCATGTTGTCGCACGGCTGCATCATCTACGCGCAACGTGTCATCCCGGTCGCCACGATCGGCGTGATGCAGACGGCACAGCCGGCTCTCGCCGTGTTCTTCGGCTTCCTCCTGCTCGGCGAGGCGGTCCGGGGGCTGCAGATCGTGGGGATGGCGCTCGTCCTGTTCGGACTGGCGATGTTCACGTGGACGAGCCAGCGCACGGCCGTGGTGGTCACACCGGCGACGCCGGTCGAAGCGGTCTGATCAGCGGGCGACGAGCACGGCGAGCCGGCGGCGCCATTCGACCGACAACCGATCCGAGCGCACGCTCACCGTGGCGCTGTTGTCCAGCGGCAGGACACCGGGCATCCGCTCGAGCATCGCTCGATCCTCGGCACCGATCGCCCGATCGAACGCGAGCACGTCGTCAGGGGCGACATCGTGATCGTGATTGCGCCACACCACGAACGTGAAGAGCGAGGTCACGTCGTCGACCGGCGTCGTGCACAACAGCAACACACGGTGCTGACCGGCTCGCGGACCCGTTTCGTAGGTCGTGTTCGAACGGACGAGGAACGGGAGGTGGAACCCGGTCGACATTCGTTGGCGTACGGGTCGACCATGCTCGTCCAGGACGTCGACCGTGTACTCGTAGCCGGTGAATCCGTCACCGACTGCTTCGACGGTGATCGGTGCAACGACCGGATCGGTGTCCGGGCCGATCGTGCCGGCGTGGACGTAGGGGAAGTGGGCGACGTCACAGAAGTTGTCGGCCATGCGCGTCGCCGACGCGGCCCACGTCTCCATCCCGGCGGTCAGTCGCCGGTACGACGGGTCGTCGTCTTCGCTGATGACGGGCGGTTCGCCGGCGGGTGTTCCCGGACAGAGCCAGACGAGCCCGTACCGTTCGCGAACCGCGAGGAGCCCGAGGTTGCTCGCCGACGCGATCGACGCATCGGGGCCGGAGGATGGCACGGAGACGCAGACACCCGCTCCGTCGAAGGCCCACGCGTGGTACGGGCACACGAGACAGCCGTCGGAGATGTGGCCGAGCGACAGCGGGGCTTCGCGATGCGGGCAACGATCGGGTGCGGCCGAGATCGCGCCGTCGGGTCCCCGCCAGATCACGAATCGGTCGCCGAGCAGCGTCGCGCCGATCGGTGCCCCGACGACATCGGACGAGTCGGCGACGACGTACCACTCATCGCGCAGCCCGGGGCTTCGCGAGAACGAGTCGGTGCGCAGCTGCATGACCCGCGCACTGTATCGGTCGTGCTGACGACGGCCCGGCGACGCCGAGGGTTCACCGTCCGTTCAGTTGATTCCGACGGCGGGCTGCGAGAATGCCGACATGCGCATCCTGGTGACCAACGACGACGGAATCGACTCGATCGGACTGCATGTGCTCGCACGTGCGATGTGCGCGCTCGGCGGCGACCATCAGGTCGTGGTCGCCGCCCCCGACCAGGAGTACTCCGGCGCCGGAGCCGCAGTCGGCGCACTCCACCTGATCCAGCCCGAGGTGCGCCGCGCACGCATCGACGACTGCCCTGCCCACGCCATCTGGGAGGTCACCGGCCCGCCGGCGTTGTGTGTCATGTTCGCTCGACTCGGCGCGTTCGGTGAGCCGTTCGACCTCGTGGTGTCAGGTATCAACCCCGGCGCCAACGTCGGACGTGCGGTGTATCACTCCGGCACGGTCGGGGCTGCCCTGACCGGCCGCAACGGGGGGATCTCCGGCGTGGCCGTCAGCCAATCGGTGACGGGCTACGGCGTCGAGGGGCAGGCCTGGGACGAGTCGATCGCCAACCAGCACTGGGAGAGCGCTGCGACGGTGTGCAAGTCCGTCGTCCAGTCGCTGCTCGATGACATGCCCGTCGAACCCGTCGTCGTCAACATCAACGTCCCAGACCTCCCGGTCGAAGACTTCGGAACGTGGCACTACGCCCAGGTCGGCCAGCAGCCCCCGCGTTCGATGTCCGGAGCGACCCTCAAGCCGATCCCCGGACACGAGGAGGCGTTCACCGTCGAGATGGGGTGGGGCGACGCGGTCGAACTCGCACCGGAGACCGACGGCGGCATCGTCGAACGCAACGACGTCGCCATCTCCTATCTGACCCGACTCGTCCACGAGGATCGAGACGACCTCGGCTCGGTCGCCAAGGCGCTCGACCGGCTGCTCGTCGACTGATCAGTCCTCGGGCGCGCGCTGCGCTTCGACCGCCCGGATCGCACCGAACTCCGGCATGGCGACTGCGGTGCCGCCGACGCCGACGAAGCTCAGTCCGGAGGGGTCGGCGACGAAGACCCCGGAGCTGTCTGCTGCCCATGCCCCCTCGACGGGTCCGCTCGTCACCGGGCCCATGTCGATCGTCCGGCCGGTGAACGTGTCGACGATGTTCCAGGCCGCGGGATTCCCGCGCCAATCGATGAAGGACACGTAGACCCCGTTCGGTGAGACGCCCTCGGAGACGTCGAAGACGGGCAGGCGGTTTCGACGGGCGAGCGCACCGAGCGCTGCCTCGCGAGACTCCCCGGTCCGACCGTCGACGACGTGGTACGCGCACTGCATCTCCTCGTCGCAGCGATGGACGACGTAGTGGTGGAGGCCGCCGGCGACCAGGTCGCCGTCGTCGATTCGGGTCGCTGCACCGGCATCGTCGAACGCATACAGCCCGCCGGGGGCGTCGCCGATCAGTCCGCCGGCGGGCACGACGTGTTGCTCCGGTGTCGGCACGACCTCTTGGATGCGGTCAGCGAGGTCGGCGGCCACGCCACCGACCGACACGATGAACCAGGCCGGCGGGTAGACGCCGACCTGACGAGGCACCACGACGAAGTCGCCGCGCGACGGTCGGGCCACGATCGAGTCGACGCCCTGGCCGACGTGCGTGCGAGTGACCGGGAGCCCTGGCCGGATCATGAGTACGTCGCGGTACGTCGAGATCGCGATCGCGTCGCCGATGACCGCGATCGCCGCACCGGGGTCCCAGTGTTCGACGAGCGCGATGCTGCTGACGTCGCCGGACGGGAACTCGACTCGATGGAGCACCCCGGTCGTCAGGAGCACCACCTCGGTCGGCACCGCCAGATCAGCGAGCTCCGGTGGCACCTCGATCGACCAGTGGGTCCACTCGGGGGTGGAGTTGACCTCCACGCGTTCGAGGTCGGGGAACGAGACCGCGATCGGCTCCTGCATCGGCATGCTGTTCGATGGTGACGTCGCGATCATCTCGTCGGCGTCGACCCGGGCATCCTCATCACTCCCGGCGTTCTCACCAGGACGGGTCTCGACTGGAGCTGGTGGGTCCGAGGCGATCGTGGCCACGACCGCCGCGCCGAGCATCGACACCACCGCGCCGAGAACGACCCAGCGCGCCGGCCACGATCGGCGACGCCCGCGCCCCGGCGCCCCCATGTCGGACCGTTCGGGCCGAGCGGGCCGGCCGGGGTCTCGCGCCGTGTCGAACTCGGGCATCCAGTCATCGCGCTCCCACGGTGATTGCTCCGAGCCCATCGCGATCAGCCCACGGGGCGGGTCGAGGCCAAGATGACGTGCCCGAGCCCACCGATCTCGGTGACCGCCCCGTTGGCTCGTTCGACGAACAGCAGCACACCGTCGGACTCGGAGAAGACCCCAG
>JBAWHL010000310.1:0-2262 GCA_049593815.1 Ilumatobacteraceae bacterium
CGAATCGAGCGTCCGCAGCAGGCTCTGCCAGGAGTCTTCCAGCCATGAACCGTCCGAGCTGCCCGCCAACGTCACCCGGAAGATCGCCAGCAGTCCGGCGCTGACCGCGATCGCGAGCAGCGTGACCACACCGAGCCCGAGCAGGACCGCCCACGTCCCGCGCGAGAGCAAGGTGTCGAGCCGGTATCGGATTCGGGTCCTGAGCCGGTCGGTTCGATCGGGTGCGCTGTGCTTGTTCGACATGGCGGTCGTTTCACCTGGGGTCCGACAGTGTGACACGCCGCGTCACCGCAACGGGCGATTCAGACCTCGGCGGCGGCGAGCCAGGACGCGAGGTCCGGGGCGAGCGGGCTGGTGTAGGTGACGCGCTCGTTGGTCGCCGGGTGCACGAAGGCGAGTTCAGCGGCGTGGAGGAAGGGTCGATCGAGACCGAGGTTGGGTCGCCGCTGGCTGTACGTCGGATCACCGATCAGCGGGTGACCGATCGACGCCAGGTGGACGCGGATCTGATGCGTGCGCCCGGTCTCGAGGCGGCACTCCAGACGTGACACGACCGCCGGGCTCGCGTATGTGCCGATGACACGGTAGTCGGTGCGCGCCGGGCGTCCGCCGGTGACCACCGCCATGCGAAGGGGATCCCCGCGATCGCGGCCGATCGGCGCATCGATCACGCCGTGCGGCGCATCCGGCACGCCCCACACGACCGCGTCGTAGCGGCGCGTCGCGCTGTGGTCGGCGAACTGCTCGATCAGGTGCTCCGCCGCTGCGTCGGTTCGGGCGACGACGAGCAGCCCGGAGCTTCCCGCGTCGAGGCGGTGCACGATGCCGGGTCGGATCGGGTCGCTGCCCACACCTTCGATGTCGGGGAAACGAGCGAGCAGGCCACTGACGAGCGTGCCGTCCATGTTCCCCGCACCGGGGTGCACGACGAGACCTGCGGGCTTGTCGATCACGATCACGGAGTCGTCGATGTGGATCACGCCGAACTCGACATCGCCATCGGCGGCCGGCAGCGGCGGCACGGGGATCGCTGCCGGGTCGACTTCGACGATCTGCCCCTCTTCCAGGCGCACCTTGCCCGATGTGGCGGGTTGGTGATCGACGCGCACGCCACCGGCGGCGATCGTCGCTGCGGCCTCCGCCCGGCTGAGGTCGCCGATCAGGGCGACGATGCGATCGAGACGTTCACCGCGCAGGGCGGCTGGGACGGCTTCGGTGATCATGACACGGGCTCCGTTCGATCCGAGGCTCGGGCTGAGCGCGAGGCCAGGATGCTGTTGAGGATCAGGAGTCCGGCTCCCACGTTGACCGCCATGTCGGCGACGTTGAAGATGGGAAACCACTGGAAATCGATGAAGTCGACGACGGAGCCCTGCAGGAACCCCTCGTCGCCCCGGAACAATCGGTCGATGAGGTTGCCGCACGCTCCACCGATCAGGAGCCCCATGCCGAGGGTGCTCATGCGGCTCGATTCCGTTCGCAGCGAGGCGAGCAGATAGACGATCACCAGGGTCGCCGTGACCGCGATGATGGGACCGAATCCCTGGGCGCGGCCGAAGGCCATCCCGCTGTTGAAGGCGAGATTCAAGCGCAGCGTCCACACCACGTCGATGACGCGGTCGGTGCCGAGATCGGTGACCGCCCAGTGTTTCGTCAGCTGATCGACGGCAACGACGCCGGCCGCGATCCCGACAGGCGCCCGCCACGTTCCCAGGGCGGGCATGACTCAGCGCGGACCGACGCCGCTGACCTTCTCTGCCGCGAGCACGGTGGTCTCCGGAATCGCCTCGAGCCGTTCGCGCTGAATCGGCAGACCCGACACCTCGGAGTAGCCGTAGGTGCCCTGCTCGATACGCGCCAGTGCGGCGTCGATTTCGATCATCGTCTGGCGTGCCTGTGTCGACAGCACCCGGTCGAGGTCACGCTGGACGACCATCGTGTCGCCCTCGCCGCCCTCGTCGTCGAACTGCACGTCGCCCATCTCGCCGTCCTCGATGAGGCTCGTCGCTTCGTCTTCGAGCCGTGTGGCCCGGGCGAGCTCGGCGTTGCGCCGAGCGATGAGTTCATCTCGCTGCGCCTTGAGGAACTTCACGTCGAAGTCCTTGGTGTAGGCGATGCCGTCCTTCGTGCGGCCGCGCGGCGCGGGGATCTCGACGCGATCGAACGTGGCATTCGACAGCAGGGACGGTGTGAGGCTTGCGGCACTCGGGGTGCGCTTGGGTCGGGGCGGCATCGGCGTGGGGACCGAGGCACTCTTGGAGG
>JBAWHL010000311.1:0-3831 GCA_049593815.1 Ilumatobacteraceae bacterium
GGACGAACGCCTGACCGAACGGCTCCTCGAACGACGCATCGTGATCTTCGGCGACGAGGTGACCGACGAGTCGGCGAACCGCACCATCTCACAACTGCTCCTGCTGTCGGCCGACGACCCCGACGCCGACATCTCGCTGCACATCAACTCCCCCGGCGGGTCGGTCCTCGCTGGGCTCGGCGTGTACGACGTGATGCAGCTGATCCCCAACGACGTCCGCACGGTCGCCATCGGCCTCGCCGCCAGCATGGGCCAAGTGCTGCTGTGCGCCGGAGCACCCGGCAAGCGCTACGCCCTGCCGAACACCCAGATCCTGATGCACGAAGGATCCGCCGGTCTGGGCGGAGCCGCCGCCGACGTGGCGATCCAGGCTGCCAACCTGATGGCGACCCTCGACCGAATGCGGTCGATCGTCGCCCGCCACACCGGACGGTCGGCCACGGAGGTCGCGAGCGACATGGGCCGCGATCGGTGGTTCGACGCCGACGAAGCACGCGAGTACGGGTTCGTGGACCACGTGGTGACCTCGGTCGGGGAGATCTGCCCACCGGTCCGACCGAGGCCGATCGGCCTGGTCACGACGAATGCTCCGGTGTCTGCGGGGGTGCCGGCGTGAGCAGCTACACGATCCCCACCGTGATCGAGTCGACGTCGCGCGGTGAGCGCGTCGCGGACATCTACAGCCATCTGTTGGCGGAACGCATCGTCTTCCTCGGCACACCGATCGACGACGGCGTCGCCAACGTGGTGGTCGCACAGCTCCTGCATCTCGCCGCCGCGAAGCCGTCCAGCGACATCCATCTCTACATCAACTCCCCTGGTGGATCGTTCACCGCGATGATGGCCATCTACGACACGATGCAGTTCGTGTCACCCGACGTCGCCACGCTCTGTGTGGGGCAGGCGGCATCGTCGGCTGCGGTACTGCTCGCTGCAGGGTCCCCCGGCAAGCGGGCCGTGTTGGAGCACGCACGTGTGCTGTTGCACCAGCCGCACACCGAGGGCAGCCGCGGGTCGATGACCGACCTCGCCCTGGAAGCCGCCGAGCTCTCCCGGGTCCGTGAACAGGTCGACGGGCTCGTCGCCCGACACAGTGGCCGCTCGATCGACCAGGTGCGAGCCGACACCGACCGCGCACTCGTCCTGGCGGGCAGCGATGCCGTGTCCTACGGAGTCGCCGACCTCGTGCCGACACCGTCGAGCAGCGCCGACCTGAACGCGCAGACGGCGCTGCGGCCGGGTGGATGATCGACCCGGGACCCGAGGATCAGGCTGCGAGCAGCCGCATGCCGGTGCCGCCGCCACGCATGTCGATGCGCAGCCGATCGACGCACCGGTCGAGCACCTCGACCAGTGTCAGGTCGAGTGCGTCACCCACGGCGGCGAGCAGATCGGAGGACACGTCCTTGCGGCCACGCTCGATCTCGGAGAGATAGGGCAGCGACACCGCGGCGTCCCTGGCGACCTCGGCGAGCGTGCGTTCCTGGCGGTGGCGTTCCTCGCGGAGAACTTCGCCGATGACGATCCGCAACGGCACGGCGCCGGCCGGTGCCTGCTCCGGCGCATCGTTCACGACGCGGCGACCGAGCGAAGGGAACGGCAACACCGCGGCGAGGCCCGGTCCCGTCTCGTCGGGGGTGCAGTCGTCCTGTCGCTCATCGGCGCTCGGCATGGGGCGACGATACATCGGGGCTCAGCCGACCGTGAGCATGCGGCCGGCGATCTCCTTGACGAGCTTGGCGCCGACCATCGCGGTCATCTCGACGAGGTCGCGCGACGGGTTGAGTTCGACGACGTCGGCACCGACGAACGGCCCGGGGAGGGCATCGATCACGTCGAGCACTTCGCGCATCGTCAGGCCACCGGGCTCGTGATGCGACACGCCGGGAGCGACCGACGGATCCAGCCCGTCGAGGTCCACCGACAGGTACACCGGCCCGGCGAGCGTCGACGGGTCGAAGTCGGCGAGTTGGCGCGCCCCGTGGGCCTCGATGCCGAACCGTGCGGCCTGTGCGCGGAGGTGGCTCGTCGAGGTGCGCACGCCGAGTTGGACCAGTCGGGTCATGCAGCCGTCTTCGAGCGCGCGAGCGAACGGCGAGGCGTGGCTGAACGGATTGCCCTCGAAGTCGTCGTAGGTGTCGGCGTGGGCATCGATGTGCACGACGGTCAGATCGGCGTGGTGTCGGCCGACCGCACGCAGGATCGGGTAGGTCACCGCGTGGTCGCCGCCCAGCGAGATCACGCGGGTGCCTGCGGTCAGCTGCGCGTCGATCGCAGCGGTGATCGCGTCGGCATCAGCGGCCGACCCGAGCTCGTTCGCCAGGTCGAGATCTCCGAGGTCGGCGAGCGACGACACGACGTCGAGGCCGTGCTCGGTGGCGTGGTTGCCCGATCCCGAGTGCAGCGCCGTCCGAATGGCTGCAGGCCCGGCGGCGCAGCCGAACCGGTACGACGAGTTGGCATCCCACGGCACGCCGAGCAGGACGACGGGGTCGCCGTGTCTCGTGGGTCGAGGATCGTTCGAGGGCGGGGCCATGCCCCAGTATCGACCGTCTGGCGCCGATCGCCGCAGCACGAGGTCTCACCCCACCGACGTCGGCGGCGAACCGCCTCACCGACCGAGGCTGATGCACCGGTCGCCGACGCGGTTCGGCTGAGTCCGGTTCAGTTGAGTCCGGTTCGCGGTCGCGGCCGGCGGGGCGCCGCTTCTTCGGCGATGCGCTTCTTGGTCGCGGCGAATGAGCAGATGGGGCACCCGGTCAGGTCGTGGCGTTGGGCCGGGCAGTACTCGCGTCCGAAGAAGATGATCTGGAGGTGCCGATCGTTCCATCGCTCGCGGGGGAAGACCGCCTTGAGGTCGCGTTCGGTTCGCTCCACCGTCGACCCGTTGGACAGACCCCAACGGGCGGCGAGGCGGTGCACGTGCGTGTCGACGGCGAAGGCCGGAACACCGAACGCCTGGGACATCACGACGCTGGCCGTCTTGTGGCCGACGCCGGCGAGCGACTCGAGGAACTCCCAGTCGGGCAGGACCTCTCCCCCCGCGTCGAGGATCTGGTTCGCGGCGAGCCACAGGTTCTTGGCCTTCGTCGGTGCGAGCCCCACTTCGCGGATGTACGGCAGGATCTGGTCGGGTTCGAGCGCGGCCATCTTCTCGGGCGTTCCGGCCACCGCGAACAGCGCCGGGGTGACCTGGTTGACCTTCTTGTCGGTGGTCTGCGCCGAGAGGGCGACCGCCACCAGCAACGTGTACGGATCGACGTGATCGAGTGGGATCGGAACCTCCGGGTAGAGGTCGTCGAGTATTGCGCCGATTCGGTCCGCCTTCTCCTGCCGCTTCACCCACAGCACGGTACCCCCAACCCCCACCACCCCCTTTTCGTACTCTCGGGCGGGAACTGTTCCCGCCCGAGAGCACGAGAAGGGGTGATGCGCGGGTGGGTCCTCAGCCAACGATGGTCGCGCGTGACACCGATGTCGGATCAGGCGTGGACCCACGGGCCGACACCGCTGATGCGATCGACGGTGACTCGGACAACGACGCTGGTCGGCGAGTCGCGCAGCGCCAGTGGGTGTCGGGAGAGTCCGAGATACTTCATCGCCAACTCATCCATCAGCAGGGGATCTGGGCCCGGATCGAGCGACGCTCTGCCGCGAATGAGCAGGTGCCGCTGGAACCCACGCTCGTTGCGCTCGACGTCTTCGATCGACAGCACGACCCGGTTGTCCGTGGCGAGATTCCTCGCCTTCTGGCTGGCGGAATCGGTGCCGAAGACGATCTGGTCACCGCGAGCGACGATCCAGACCACCGACACCTGCGGTGAACCATCG
>JBAWHL010000312.1:0-12823 GCA_049593815.1 Ilumatobacteraceae bacterium
CTGCCCCAACCCCAACCCCAACCCCAACCCCAACCCCAACCCCAACCCGAAATTCTGAGCCGACGTTGCGCTGAGCGCAACGGTCGCTCAGAAGAACGGAGCGGTCGGCACGAAAATTTCCACTTCGGGCGTCGAGCCACCCACCTGTAGGTGTGATCGAACCGAATGTCCTGCACACCATCCGTGATCAACACGGCGTCATCGGCCGCCGACAGCTCACCCACGACCTCGGCTGGACCGGCTCGCGAGTGCATCGTGCGTGCAGATCGGGCATGTTTGTCGAGGTGACCGACCGTGTGGTGGGCCTGGTGTCGTCGCCCGACACGTTCGAAATGCGCTGCATGGCGGCTCAACTCCACCTCGACGGCCGCGGGTTCCTGAGTGCGTGGACAGCGGGGAGAATCCACGGGCTCCGGCGAATGCGCTCGGATCCGATCCATCTGACGATCCCCGAGACGGTCCGGCGCGATGTCCCCTCGTGGGTCGAGGTGTCACACTGCTCGTGGTTCGACGAGGCCGATCGGACCACGCAGACGAACGGCCTCGTCGTCGCGACACCGCTGCGCATGCTGTTCGGCCTCGCTGCGGTCTACAACCAGTACCGATTCGAACGCGCCGCCGAGGATGCGTGGCATCGACAGCTCCTCACGCCGACCAGCGCTGCGGACTATCTCCAGCTCCATCGCTGCCGCGGGAAGAACGGGGTCACTCGCATGCGCATCTGGCTCGAGCGGGCGCTGGATCAGTCCGCACCCGCCGAGAGTGGACTCGAGCAGTTGCTGCTCGAGTCGATCGAGGCCGTCGGTCTCCCCACGCCCGTCCGGCAGCACCGACTCACACTTCCGAGCGGCGAGGAGATTCGCCTGGACATTGCCTGGCCGACCGTTCGCCTCGCCGTGGAACCGGGGGCCGCCTGGTGGCACGGCGGCGACCTCCGCCAACGACACGACCAAGCACGCGACCGCGCCTGCAGCGAGGAGGGGTGGCACATCATCCGCTTCGACGACTCGCTCCGCGATGACCCGATGGCCGCCGCCCGCCAGATCCAGCGCATCCATTCCACCCGCTCGACACCCAATTTCTGAGCCACCGTTGCGCTGAGCGCAACCCCGGCTCAGAATTTCGGGGTGGAGGGTGGGGTGGCTGCGGAAGTGGCGGGGTGAGGAAGTGGCGGGGCGGGCGTCAGGCGGTGAGGGGGGTGACGGTGAGGATGCCGGGGGCGGCGCGGAGTTCGTCGAGGACGTCGACGGGAATCAGCGCCGTGGGGGCGATCAGCATCACCGCGGTGTCAGCGCCGGCGACGCGGCTCACGTCCATGTCCGAGATGTTCACACCGGCGTTGCCGAGCAACGTCCCGACGGTCCCGATGACGCCCGGGCGGTCGTCGTTCTCGATGACCACCATGTTGGTGACGGGCGGAACATCGAACGGGGTGTCGTCGATGTTCACGATGCGCTGCTCGCTCTTGGGTCCGCTGAGCGTTCCGCTGATCGAGTGGCCGCCGCCACGCAGCGTCAGCAGGTTCACGAAGTCGGCCGACGTCGACGAACTCACGTCACGCACCTCGACACCGCTCTCCTTGGCGAGCTGTGGCGCATTGACGTACGTCACGGGCTCGTCAGCGATCGCTCCGAAGAAGCCCTTCAGCACGGCGAGCTGCAGGATGCGCGTGTCGTAGCCGGCGATCTCGCCTTCACAGCAGATCTCGAGCTCGTTCGGGAGCTCACCGACGAGCGACACGAAGAGGCTGCCGAGCCGCTCGGCGAGCGGCAGGAACGGGCGGATGGTCTCGCTCGCCTCGGCGGCGTTCACGTTCACCGCGAAGGGGACGAACTCGCCAGCGAGTGCGAGCTGGACCATCGATGCGATCGTGTCGCCCGCCTTGTCCTGCGCCTCTCGGGTGCTGGCACCGAGGTGCGGCGTGACGATCACCGAGTCGATGTCGAACAACGGCGACTCGGTCATCGGCTCGGTCGAGAACACGTCGAGCGCTGCACCGGCGATGACGCCGTCGCGGAGACACTCTGCAAGATCGGCTTCGCTCACGATGCCACCACGAGCCACGTTGATGACGCGAAGGCTCGGCTTCGCCTTCATCAGCAGATCGCGATTGATGAGCCCGATGGTCTCCGGTGTCTTCGGGAGGTGCACGGTGAGGAAGTCGGCCTCGGCCACGACCTGGTCGAGCGCGAGCAACTCCACGCCCATCTTCTTCGCACGCTCCTCCGAGACGAACGGGTCATAGGCCACCAGGCGCATGCCGAAGCCCTTCGCGCGGTCGGCGACGAGCTTGCCGATCCGGCCGAGCCCGACGATGCCGAGCGTCTTGTCTGCGAGTTCGACGCCTTCCCAGCGGCTGCGTTCCCACCGGCCTTGGACCAACGCGGCGTGGGCCTGCGGAACGTTGCGGGCAGATGCCATCAGCAGCGCCATCGTGTGCTCGGCTGCCGACACGATGTTGCTCTGCGGGGCATTGACCACCATCACGCCACGGGTGGTCGCGGCGTCGACGTCGACGTTGTCGAGGCCGATGCCCGCCCGGCCGACAACCATCAGATCCGACCCCGCAGCGAGCACCGCGTCGGTGACGTCGGTCGCGGAGCGAATGATCAGCGCGTGGGCGCCGGGGATCACCGTCAGCAGCTCATCGGCGGACAGCCCGAGACGAATGTCGACCTCGTGTCCGTCGGCACGGAGGCGGTCGAGGCCCCCGTCAGCGATTTCTTCGGTGACCAGGATGCGAGCCATGACCCCCATAGCTATCTGATCCGCGGAGTCACTTCCACGAGGTTTGACGAACCGTTCAATCGTTGCCAGTACGTTCTGCGCCGTGGCACAAGGCGTTCAGCGGCATCGGGAGGACAGCGACGTGACCGATGACGCACCAGAACGCCCCGACGCCGACCGTGCGGACGTCGATGAGATCGCCGACATCGAACGTTGGCTGGTCGAGCGCGGTGTGCCCCACCTCGTCGACTCCCGCGCCGACAGTGTCCTCCTCGACGCATGGACGCGCGCGCTGCCCTTGTTGGTCGCGGCCTATCTCCTGCTCGGACTCAACGCGTTGGATCTTCGCGACTGGTCGTTGGCACGCAACCTGATCGCAGCCGCAGCGGTGGTGGCGATGCTGATCGCGGCCTGGGCCATCTCGAATCAGCTGCGTGGCGCGCGGCTGTTCGCTCGCCCGACCGACATCGATGCGCCGGAGTTGGCGCTGTTCCTCCTCGGCCCCGCCGTCCCGACGGTCGTCTTCGGCCAGTTCCGGGACGCGCTCGAGACGGTGGTTCTCGGGGCGGTCCTGCTGGCGCTCATCTATCTCTGGTCCTCGTATGGCATCGGAGCGCTCGTGCGCTGGGGCGTGCGACGCTCCGGCGGCCAACTGACGGGACTCGGCCCGCTCGTGGCCCGAGCGCTGCCGCTCTTGCTGTTGTTCAACACCTTCCTGTTCATCAACGCCGAGGTGTGGCAGGTGGCGGGCACGCTCGATGGGGTCCCCTACGTCATCGTGGTCCTCACGTTCTTCGCCCTCGGCGCGACGTTCGCAATGAGTCGCGTGCCTGGATACATCCGTACGGAGAACCGGTTCGAGTCGTGGGCGGATGTCGCCGAACACGCCGACGGCACGCCGGCCGCGGAGATCGGTCTGCCCGCCGACGGAGCGCCCCATGATCCGCTGCGACCCCGTCAACGATTCAACATCGGGCTGATCGTGATCTTCGGGCAGGCGATCCAGATCACGCTGGTGGTCGTCGCCCTGACGGCGTTCTTCGTGTTCTTCGGCGTGATGGCGATCGACGCCGAGACCGTCGCGTCGTGGACGCAACTCGACGATCTTCGAGTCGTCGCCGAGACCACCGTCGGCGACCGGACCCTCGTGCTGTCCGAACCCCTGATTCGCGTGGCGATCTTCCTCGGCGCCTTCTCCGGGATGTACTTCACGGTGGTCCTGAGCACCGACGACACCTACCGAACCGAGTTCGCGAGCGACGTGGGGCCGGAGATCCATCAGATCCTCGCGGTCCGCACGGCCTACCACGTCGCCACCGGCACCCATCCCAGCCTGCAGGAGACCCCGTGAACGTCACGATCCGCACGTTGACCGAACCCCGAGAACTGCAGGAGATGGTCGATCTCCTGCAGACCGTCTGGGGAACCCCGGCCCCGATCGTCAACTTCGAGTTGTTGACCGCCATCGCCCATTCCGGTGGCTACGTCGCCGCCGCCTTCACCCCCGACGCTTCCGACGCCCCTCCCACGCCCGGCACCCCCGATCCGACCGAAATCCTGAGCCGGGATGTCGCCCAGCGCAACGACGGCTCAGAATTTCGGGGTGGGGGTGCGGGTGCGGGGGCTGGGTCGGGGGCTGGGTCGGGGGCTGGGGGTGTGATGATCGGGGCGTCGTTGGGGTTGTTGGCGACGCATGGGGGGCGTCCTGCGCTGCACAGCCATGTCACGGGTCTGGTGCCGACGCAGCGGGGAACCGGGCTCGGGCGGGCACTCAAGCTGCACCAGCGAGCCTGGGCCCTCGAACACGGGATCGACCGGATCACCTGGACGTTCGATCCACTCGTGCGTCGCAACGCCTGGTTCAACATCGGCGTACTCGGTGCCGGCGTCGACGCCTACCTCCCGTCGTTCTACGGGACGATGACCGATGCGATCAACGCGGGCGACGAGTCCGACCGGCTCCACGTCGTGTGGGACCTGAGCCGCCCCGTTCCCGAGCGACCCAACGACGGATCCGGCGTCGACGCGGCGCGCTTCGTGCCCACCCCGGATGACATCGTCGCGTTGCGCGGCAGCGACCCGGACGCCGTCGCTCGCTGGCGACGCGTCACCCGTGCAGCACTCACCGACGAACTCGCGTCAGGTCGTACGATCGTCGGATTCACCCGTGACGGCAACTATGTGATCGGATCGACGACATGAACTTCACGATCAACGGCGTCGAACTGCGCCGCATTGCGATGCCGCTGGTGTCACCATTCCGCACCAGCTTCGGCAGCCAGACCGCCCGCGACATCATGCTCGTGCGGGTCGACCTCGCCGATGCCGAGGGTGGCGCCGAGACGATCCAGGGGTGGGGGGAGTGCGTGGCGCTGTCCGAGCCGAGCTACTCCCCCGAGTACGTCGACGGCGCGGAACACGTCATCATCAACCACCTGCTCCCGCGTCTGTTCGCCGCCGGAGCGATCGATGCCGCCGCCGTCGCCCCCGCACTCGCCAAGCTCCACGGCCATCCCATGGCCAAGGCAGCACTGGAAATGGCCGTGCTCGACGGTCAACTCCGCGCCGAGGGCAGGTCCTTCGCATCGTTCCTCGGCGCCGAGCGAACGACGATTCCGAGCGGCGTCAGCGTCGGCATTCACGATTCGACCGAGGAGCTCCTGGCCGCGGTGCAGAGCTACGTCGACGACGGCTACGTGCGCATCAAACTGAAGATCGAACCGGGCAGCGACATCGACCAGGTGGCTGCAGTCCGCGAGCTGATCGGACCCGACACCCCCTTCCAGGTCGACGCCAACACCGCGTACCGTCGCACCGACGGCGCCCACCTGCGTCGCCTCGACGACTACGACCTCCTGCTGATCGAGCAGCCACTGCCCGAAGCGGACATCGTCGGCCATGCCCAGCTCGCCGCCGAGGTCGAGACGCCGATCTGCCTCGACGAGTCGCTCGTGTCCGCGTCCGGCACCGCCGACGCCATCGCCCTCGGCGCCTGCGAAATCGCCAACATCAAGCCTGGGCGCGTGGGCGGCTACCTCGAGGCCGTGCGCATCCACGATCTCTGCGTGGCCCAGGGCATCCCGGTCTGGTGCGGCGGAATGTTGGAGACCGGGATCGGACGAGCAGCGAACGCTGCACTGGCGGCGCTCCCCGGCTTCACGTTGCCGGGCGACATCAGCGCGTCGACTCGTTTCTACGCTCGCGACATCGTGCGTGACCCGATCACGATCACCGACGGCCACGTCACCGTGCCCACCACTCCCGGCCTGGGTTTCGATCTCGACCACGACTTCCTCGACAGCGTGACCACGAGCAGAATCCACATCGACCCGCGCGGTACAGTCACCGAACTATGAGCCACGCCTTCCTGTCCGACGAGTGGATGCAAGCAGTTCGCGAGATCCGCGAGAAGTACGCCGATTCGGTGCCGGACGTGACCGCGGTCATCCGCATCAACCAGGTGATCACCGATGTGCCGTTCGGGGATGGCGAGATCAACGCCTACATCGACACCTCCTCGGGTCAGATGTCGATGGAGCTCGGCGAGCTCGACGAGCCCGATGCAACGGTGACCACCGACTACCTCACGGCGAAGGCGCTGTTCGTCGACCAGGATCAGGCTGCGACGATGCAGGCGTTCATGGGCGGCAAGATCAAGGTGCAGGGCGACATGATGAAGCTCATGGCCATGCAGACGGCGATCCCCTCCAACGAGGTCACGGACAAGATCTCCGACGAGATCCAGGCCCTCACCGCCTGATCCCACCGTCCGCCCGGGGATGCTCCGGGTGGTTCGACGTCAGGCGGTCGGCGCCGAGGAGTCGGCGAGTCCCGACAGTGCCTCGGCGAGGTCGGCGACGGTCCACTTGGCCTGCTGCTCGACGGTCTCGGCCATCTCCCAGGAGTGCACTCGCTTGACGACGCCGCCCTGAGCGAAGAACGTCTCGCCCGTGAACGCGCACGCAGCCGAGCTGAGGTACGCGACGAGCGGCGAGATGTTCGCTGGATCCCATTCGTCGAAGGCACCCTCGCGCGGCGTCATGATGTCTTCGAGACCAGGCGTCGCGAGCGTCAGACGGGTACGCGCTCCGGGGGCGATGCAGTTGCTCACGACGTCGTAGCGGGACAGCTCCTTCGCTGCGATCTGGCTGAAGGTCGCGATGCCCGACTTCGCAGCGCCGTAGTTCGCCTGCCCTGGGTTGCTGAACAGCCCCGACGTGCTCGAGGTGTGCACCAGGTTCCGACGCTTGCCGCGGCCGGCCTTGTGCTCCTCGCGCCAGTAGGCCGCTGCCCAGCGCGATGGAGCGAAGTGCCCCTTGAGGTGCACGGCGATGACCGCGTCCCATTCGGCTTCGGTCATGTTGACGATCACTCGGTCGCGCAGGATGCCGGCGTTGTTGACGAGGATGTCCAGGTCACCGAAGGCCTCGATCGCGGAGTTCACCAGGCGCTGGGCGCCCTCCCAGTCGGCCACGTTGTCAGCGTTCGCGATGGCGTCGCCACCGAGTGCGCGGATCTCCGCGGCCACGTCCTCTGCGGGCGTCTGGTCCGCACCCTCACCGTCGTTGGCGCCGCCGAGATCGTTGACGACCACCTTGGCACCCTCGTTCGCGAAGAAGATGGCGTGCTCACGGCCGATGCCGCGACCAGCACCAGTGATGATCGCGACGCGTCCTTCGAGTGAGGTCATGCTGGGCTCCTTTACGACCACCCGGCTCGGCTGGTGTGCCGAACGCGGTGTCGGAACCGTAGCGATTGATGCTCGACTGAGTCGATTCCGGTCAGCGCTGGCAGGCCGACGCGGGCCTACAGGAAGACGAGATCGACGCCGGTTCCACGCGGGAACGTGTCGCCCGGGCTGACCTCGTTGCCGTCGACGGAGATCGACACGAACGTTCCCTCGGTCGTGCCGAGCAGGCTGTTGACGACGAAGCCCGATGCCGTGAGCGTCTCCTGCGCCTGCGGGTAGGACATGCCCGTCAGGTCGGGGATCGGGACCATCTCCGGCCCCTTCGAGATCTGCACCGTCACCGCTCCACCACGCTCGACCGGCGTCGTCGGTGGCGGTGTCTGCGCCGCGACTCGACCGACTTCGATGTCGGTGCTGAAGACGTCCTCCGCCGGCGCATAGACCAACTGCAGTGCGTCGAGCGCTGCGGTGGCTTCAGCGGCGGTCATGTTCGTCAGGTCGGGTGCCGGTCGCGGTTCGGGCCCGAGTGAGGTGGTGAGTTCGATCACGGTCTCGGGGAGGACCTGCGCACCAGCGACGAGGGCCGTGTCTCCCTGGACCTGCCAGCTGATGACGACGCCGGCGGGCACCGTCTCGGAGTACTCCGGCGGTTGCTCGAACGCGGCCAAGGACAACTCGTCGATCGTCGCGAGCGCTTCGTCGACCGGCATGCCGGCGAACTCGGGAAGCGTGCGGAGCTCCGGGCCGTCCGAGACGTACATCACGAACGTCGCGCCCTCGTCGAGCTTCTCACCGGCAGCGGGGATGGTGCGCACGACCTGATCGATGACCGGCACGTCGTCGCTGCGTTCGCGTTCGACTTCGATCTCCCACCCGTTGCCGGCGATCTCGTTGCGGGCGACCGCTTCATCGATCCCGACGAGGTCGGGCACCTCGTAGGTCTTGGTGCGCAGGAGGAACCATCCGGCGTAGGACAGCAGCGCGATGCCGATCAGCGCGACCAGGCCGAGAAGGACGTACTTGCCCCATGGGCGCGCGGCGCGCTCCTCGTCGTAGACGATGCCCGACGGTGTCGGATCGATGACGTCGAGCACCGTGGTCGGTGGCGAGGTGGCCACCGCAGCGGCCGCCGCGACGGTTGCCGGCATCTCCGTCGTGTGCGGCGAGGCCTCGGGGGCGTCGTCGTCGACATCCGTGTCGGCGTCGCCGGTCGAGTCACCTGTCGCAGCGGGATCGTCGGAGATGTCGGTCATCAGGATCAGCGGCTCGACCGCGTCGACCGCGTCGTCAGTGACGTCGGTGACGTCGGTGACGTCAGTGACGTCGTCCTGAGCGTCGACGAGCGGTGGCTCATCTCCCTCGAACTGTTCGACAGACGCCGGCTCCAGCGTCTCGTCGGGCTCCGTCGCAGCGTCGACATCCGTCGCAGCGTCGACATCCGCGCCGGCGTCTGCGTCGGCGTCGGCATCCGTGTCGGCGTCGACATCCGCGCCGGCGCCGTCGACATCGGGTGTCGGCTCCGAGGCCGCGGCTGCAGCAGCCGCAGCAGCGGCAGCCATCGATGACCCGAACAGGCTCGCTGTGAGCACCGGAATCGGCTCGGGTCGCGGCAGTGCCTCGGCGGCCTGCACGAGTGCCCGTCCGAACTCCGCGGCGGTCCAGCGATCGTCGGGGTCGGGTCGCCCGCCGCGCTCGAGGACCGACGCCAGCGAGCCCATGTCCGCGGTGACGGGCATCAGCTTGCCGACCCTCGCAGCCAGCGTCGACACCGTCGACTCACCGGCGAAGGGAACCTTGCCGGTGACGGCCTCGATCAGGCAGAGCGACAAGGCGTACACGTCGGTCTTCTCGTCGACCTCGAGCGACAACGCCTGCTCGGGTGACGCGTACCGGGCGACGTGGGTGGCCACGGTCGCTGGCTCTTCCCACGCCTCCGCCCCCAACAGTTGCGCCATCGCGAAGTCGACGATGCGGAGACGGCCGTCGGTGCCGAAGACGAGCTTCGACGGTGTCAACTCGGTGTGCAGCACCCCGCGGTCGTGAGCGGCGTCGAGGGCACGACAGGCTTCGAGGCCGACGACGAGTGCCTGAGACGGTTCGAGGAGCCGTCCGCGATCGAACAGGTCACGCACGCTCCCGCCACCGAGGTACTCGACGACCCAGAAACAGGTGGTCTCGCCCTCGACGTCGACCTGGCCCCAGTCGAGGACCGACGCGATGTTCGGATGGGTGAGCGCCATCGCAATGCCGACCTGACGCTCGAACGCCGCCCGGAACTCCGAGGTGACCGCCAGTTCGGGACGAACGATCTTCACCGTGACCGGCCCGTTCGACTCGGTGTCGATCGCTTCTGCGATCACGGTGTTGGCCCCGGACGACACGACGTTCTCGATGCGATAGCGCTCGCCGAGAACACGGCCTTCGAGGCGGTTCAGTCCGCTCTCGGTTCCTTCAGGCGTCTCATCGTCCACAGCGTCGAAACGCTACCGCCTGCGCGACTCGCGTGGACGCCAGGCATCATGGAGGGGTGAGCACGACCGACGAGACGAGCGGCGAGACCAGCGGCGAGACAGCGGTCGAGCATGCCCCCGAGACCCAGCAGCCGGAGCGAACCGCTCGACGGTTCGACCGTGGATTGTTCCTGGCGAGCCTGGCGATCGCATGCGGAATCGTCCTCATCATCTGGGGCCTGACCGTGGCCGTGACCGGCTCCGACGGCATCGACCGACCCGACGCCATCGAATCGGTGCAGCCGGTGGAGAACGCCGTGCAGGTGCTGCAGCAGGAGCGCGTCGTGGTCGACCTCGAGGCCGGCTACGGAGCCAGCCTGATCATCGACGGCATCGAGTTGCCGACCACGGTGATCGGCCAGGCCGACGTCGATCCCGATCAACAAGCAGCACCGGGCCAGCAGATCGACCTCCCGACCTCGGCGGTGTACGACCCGGGCAATGCCGTGATCTCGTTCCAGCCCGTCGACGGCGCGCTCATCGAATCGTTCACGCAGGGCAGGCACTCGGCGCGCGTGATCTTCTGGCCGGTCGAAGAGCCGGAGAAGAAACTGTCCTATCGCTGGGAATTCGACGTCGTCTGACCCGGGTCGATGAACTCAGGCGGGTGGAAGTTCACCTGTCTCGAGCACGTGCTCGAAGCCGGCTGTATCGAGGATCGGCACCCCGAGCGATTCTGCCTTGGTGAGTTTGCTCGCCCCGGGTGACTCGCCGACGACGAGGGCGAACGTCTTCTTGCTCACGCTCCCCGGGCTCTTGCCGCCACGCGAGGTGATCGCCTCGGCTGCTTCCTCGCGGGTGTAGCCCTCGAGCGTGCCGGTCACGACGACCGCCTTGCCGTCGAGTGTCTGGGGAATCGCGGCCCGGGCAGCTGCTGCTGCTTCGGCGGCGGCCGGATCGCCGAAGAAGACGCCGCCTGCACGGAGCCGCTCGATGTAGGCGGCATTCGCCTCCTGCGCGAACCACGTCACGACCGTCTCGGCGATGACACCGCCGACGCCTTCGACCGCGGCGAGTTCCTCGACAGACTTCGACATGATCGCGTCGAGCGTGTGGAACTCGGCGGTGAGCGCCGCCGACGCCGACGGGCCGAGGTGGCGGATGCCGAGTGCCGTCAACAGCTTCGGGAGCGGACGCTGCCGCGAACGGTCGATCTCGTCGATCAGGTTCTGTGCGCTCGTGATGCCCACCCGCTCGAGTTCGACGAGCTGCTCGACGGTGAGGGTGTACAGGTCAGCGGGGTCGCGGACCAGCCCGGCGGCGGTCAGCTTGACGACCATCTGCTCGCCGAGACCCTCGATGTCCATGGCTCCGCGCGTGGCGAAGTAGGCGATCTTCTGGTCGCGTTGGGCGGGGCAGTCGGGTGCCACGCATCGGGTGTCGGACTCGCCGTCGGGACGCACCAGTGGGTTGCCGCAGCGCGGGCAGTCCGTCGGGAACACCCAGGGGGTGCTTCCCTTCGGACGCAGCGACAGCACCGGGCCCACGACCTCGGGGATCACGTCGCCGGCTTTGCGAACGGTCACGGTGTCGCCGGGTCGCACGTCCTTCAGCGCGACCTGATCCTGGTTGTGCAGGGTGGCCATCCCCACGGTCGAGCCGCCGACGAAGACCGGCTCCAGCACCGCGAAGGGGGTGGCTCGACCCGTCCGGCCGACCGACACCATGATGTCGCGCAGGATGGTGGTTCGCTCCTCCGGCGGGAACTTGAATGCGATCGCCCACCGAGGGGCGCGCGACGTGAACCCGAGGGTCGTTCGCTGGGCCTCGTCGTCGACCTTGATGACGACACCGTCGATCTCGTAGTCGAGATCGTGACGATGGTCCCGCCAGTGTTCGCAATGCGCGGCGACCTCGTCGATGGTCGTGAACGTGCGCAGGTTGTCGTTGACCGGCATGCCCATCGACGCCGCGTACTCGAGTGCTGCGACATGGCGGTCGAGCTCCGGACCGCCGACCACCTCGCCGAGTTGGTACGCCCAGAACGACAGCTTGCGAGACGCGGTGACGGCTGGGTCCTTCTGACGCAGACTGCCCGCCGCCGAGTTGCGCGGGTTGACGAAGGCCCGTTCGCCCGCGGCGGTCGTCCGCGCGTTCAGCTCATCGAAGTTCGAGCGGGTCATGTACACCTCGCCGCGCACTTCCAACACCGAGGGAACCCCGTCCGCGGCGGTCAGTTCGTGCGGGATGTCAGCGATCGTGGCCACGTTCGCCGTCACGTCCTCACCGACTCGGCCATCACCCCGAGTGGCCGCTTGGACCAACCGCCCGTCCTCGTAGCGCAGGCTGATCGCGAGTCCGTCGAACTTGAGCTCGCACACGAACGCGGGTACCTCGGTACCGAGACCCTTGACGACACGATCTGCCCACGACCTGAGCTCATCGGTGTCCATGGCGTTGTCGAGGCTCATCATCGGCACGCGATGCGTCACCGGTGAGAAGGTCGAACTGATCGCTCCACCGACCTGGCCGGCCGGCGAATCGGTCGTCACCAGATCGGGATGATCGGCCTCGAGCTGACGGAGTTCACGGGCGAGCGCGTCGTAGTCGCCGTCGCTGATCTCGGGATCGTCGAGCGTGTGATAGCGCTCGTTGTGGTAGGCGACCTGGGCCCTGAGCTCGTCGATTCGCAGGGCCGGATCGGCAGGCACACCGGGGTTCGCGGTCATCGTCTGCCGAGGTTACGACCTGTGACGGAGTGCCGTCGTCCGGACTCAGGCGCCCAGGGCGAACCGGGTCGCGGACGACTGGTCCTTGACCCGTTTGCCGACGTCGGCGCTGAGGCGAGCGATGCGCCGGGCAACGGATGCCGAGTGTGATGCGAGCCCACACTGCGGCGTGACGATGCTCTGCCGACGCAGGAGCACCGGGTCGCATCCGAGCTGCACGAGACTGC
>JBAWHL010000313.1:0-11097 GCA_049593815.1 Ilumatobacteraceae bacterium
CGGTGACGCCGATGTGTCAGTTGGTTCGTTGGCGGGCGCGATGGTCGGCGGTGTGGGTGCGGCTGGCGCAGCGGGGATCGGCGCAGAATCGCCGCGATCCGTTCCGGGTCGTGTCGAAGAACAGGTGCTCGCAGTCGGTCGCCGCGCAGATCCCGAAGCGGTCGGTGCCGTGGTCACAGACCTCGTTGGCGAGCGCCATCAGGAAGTCGGCGACGACCTGATCGTCGAACGACGCGTTCGCTGGGGTCCAGTGGATGTGGAGGCCCGCACCGTCGTGTTCGGTGAGCGACGGCATGATGTGGATGCCGTCCAGTTCGGTGTTGATCCACGTGGTGATGCTGCTGGGTTCGGCGTTCGGGAGCGTTGACAGGACGTCGCTCATGGCCCGAGTCCGCTCCTCGACGCGAGCGATCGCGGTCATCGGCGCGGTCGCCGCTCGGGCGAACTCGTGGTGGACGAGGATCTCGCGGAGGTCCGCAGGATCCTCGTCGGGGCGGTCGCCGTCCGCCAGCGCATTGAGGAGGTCGACCATCGCTTCGAGGGTCAGACGGATCTCGGTGTCGTGATCGGACCGGACGTACACGACACGAGCGTAACCCCGAGAGGTGGTGTAAGGTACTAAACAGAGTTAGCCTCTTACATCTCGATACGTACGAAACGCATCTCCCGCCCCGCCCACACCCTCTGCACCTGCGCTCGAAATGGTCTCTCCATGAATCTCGTTCTCAACTTCCTGGTCCTGCTGGCCACCGTCCTCGGCTCGTGGATGGCGTTCCCCCAGGCGCGTCGCATCGCTCGGACCCGCGAGGTCGACGGCGTGTCGGCGACCTGGATCGGGGTCAGCCTCGGGATCAACGCGTGGTGGCTGGTCTATGGCGTCACCCAGGGTGTCTGGGCGCTGGTTCCGGTGTCGGTCGCGTCGCTCGTCCTCTACGGCGTGATGGCGGTCGGCTACCTGTCCGCCGTCCGGCTTCGCGCGCTCCCAGGATTCGCATTCGGGGTGTTCGGACTCGGCATGATTCCGCTGCCCTTCCTGCTCCTCGGCGGTTGGGCCGCGGCCGGCATCGCGATCGGCCTGTGCTACGGCGTCCAGCTCCTGCCGGCGGTGGTGGCCGCGTGCCGGACCAACGTCTTGACCGGCGTCTCCGCGGCGACGTGGTTGATCGCGTGGCTCGAAGCGGTCATCTGGGTCGCGTACGGCCTCGGCGTCGACGACGCGGCACTGATGTTGGCCGGCGGCGTCGGCGCGGCGATGGCCTCGATCATCCTCGTGCGGCTCGTGATGACGGGTCACCGCCCCTTCGCCGTCCTGGTCCCGCGTCGCCGTCTCCAGCCCGCATCGCGCGCCTGACGCGCGCTCACCACATCGACGAGTCCCGCTCCGAACCGCGTGAGATCTGGCTCGCGCGCGTTCTCCGCTGGTTCCTCGCTGGTTCCTCGCGCGTTGCTCGCGCGGTGGACAATCGCACAATGGTCACTAGTCTGACCTCGTAAACGTGAGTCAACGGTGGCTCCGATTTCAACAAGGAGCCGAAATGGCCACAGGTACAGTGAAGTTCTTCAATGACGAGAAGGGCTTCGGTTTCATCTCTCGCGACGACGGAGACGACGTCTTCGTCCACTACTCGAACATTGTCGGTTCGGGTCGTCGTTCGCTGAACGACGGCGACACCGTCGAGTTCGAGATCGCTGCGGGCCGTAAGGGCCCGGAAGCGGTCGACGTCAAAGTCGTCTGAGGAGGCGTTCCGATTGGCTCGAAGCCCACAGTCCTATCAGAAGCGTCAACGAGAACTCCGCAAGAAGGAGCGCAAGGCCGAGAAGCTTGCCGTACGACACGGCAAGTCCTCGGACACCGACGACGAGCCCACCGAGGGCCCGGACGAGGATGCGTTGCTCGAGGAGTTCCGCCTGCTGAACGAGAAGTTCGCTGCAGGAGACGTCGAAGAGGACGACTTCGAGTTCCGCAAGGCGGAGATCTTCGCTGAGCTCGGTCTTGGGGAACCCCCAGAACCGCGTGAAGAGAAGCCCGAATCGTCCGACTGACTCACATCGAATCGCACGACAGCCCCCGGATCCGTCCGGGGGCTGTCGTTGTTTTCGGATCAGGTGCGTGACGCCGTCAGCCAGAACCCGGTGCCAGCGCGAGCGGAGCGGCCGCTCCAGGCGCCTGGGAGCGCGGTGATCACGTCGTCGGGTGGCAGATGGATCGGGGTCTGATCGCCGAGCGTGTTGACCCAGATCACGACACCCGCCGGCCGCAGGACTCTCGCGACCTCCCGAGGGAACAGCAGCATGTTCACCATGACGACCGCGTCGAAGGTGTCGTCGGGAAAGGGGAGCGTGGACGCATCGGAGCGCACGCGTGGTGCCAGGGCAGCGGGGGCGTGCCTGAGCATCTCCGTCGAGAGGTCGTTGGCGATCACCTCGTGACCGGCCTCGGCCAGCACGCGAGTGCCCGCTCCCGTGCCCGAGCCGAGCTCGAGCCACCGCCCGCCGACCGGGACCTCGCCGCGTTCGAGGGCGTCACGCACGGGCGCGGCCTTGACGTCATCGACGTGATCCCGTGACCAGTCCGGCGCGAGCCCGTCGAACACCGACGTCACCCGAGCGGCATCGTCGGCGGACCACGCCTCGTCGAGGGCGACGGCCCGGGTGAGCTTGCGCATCGGATGATCCGGGCCGGCGAAGGTCGCCGGTGCCGATGTGGAGGGATGGTCGGGGAGGTGCTCGATCACGAACCGAGTCTCGCGGACACTTCAGGGCCGCGACAGCGCCGCGAAGGTCACGGCGGCTGCTTGGGCAACGTTGAGCGAATCGACAGTCGGGGAGATCGGGATGCGAACCCGTCGATCCGCAGCGGCGAGGGCGCCGCGACTCAGGCCCGGTCCTTCGGCCCCGAGCATCACGGCGACCCGTTCGGGCCGGTCGAGTGCCCAGAGGTCGTCGGTGTCGCCGCCGGGGGTCATCGCCCACACTTCGAAGCCTGCCGAACGCAGCGTGGCCAGATCGCCGGGCCAGGCAGTGGCTCGAGCAATCGGCAACGTCAGCACCTCGCCCATGCTCACCCGAACGGTCCGCCGGCTGTACGGGTCGGTGCACGTCGGGTCGACGAGGAGCCCCTCGATGCCGAATGCCCGTGCTGCTCGGGAGATCGCACCGAGGTTCTCGGCATCGTTGAGGCCCTCCAGCACGGCAACGCGTTGTGTTGTCGCGAGCGACTCGACCGCAGGATGTGTTCGCCGCTCGGCGCAGGCGATGACGCCACGATGCAGATCGAACCCGACGACCGCCGCGATCACCGTCCGGTCGGCGACGAGCACCGGCACGCTGCGGGACGCCAGCAGCTCCGCGTTCGCGGCGAAGCGGCTGACGCGCGACGGGGCGAGCAGCACCGATCGGACGACGTGGCCGGACTCGATCAGTCGGTCGATGGCGACGTATCCCTCGACGATGAACAGTTCGTCGCCCTCGTAGCGTCGGCGGAAGGCCTGGTCGTTGAGGGACCGATAGTCGTCGAGGAGCGGATCGTCGGCGTGCACGACACTGGTCGTGTTCGCCGGATCTGGCGTCACGTCGCGAAGACCTGCGAGTCGTCGGCGAACGCCTTGAACTCCAGCGCATTGCCAGACGGATCGAGCAGGAACATCGTCGACTGTTCGCCGACCTCGCCGGCGAACCGCGTGTGCGGTTCGATCACGAACGCGGTGCCTGCGGCGCGCAGACGCGCCGCCAGCGTGTTCCACTGGTCGGGAGACAGCAGCACACCGAAATGGGGGACGGGAACGTGGTCGCCGTCGACGGGGTTCGTCAGGCGTGCCGCGTCCCGCTCGCCGCTGTTGCGGGAATCGAGGTGGGCGACGAACTGGTGGCCGAAGAGGTCGAAGTCGACCCAGGCGTCGCTCGAACGACCCTCGGGGCAACCGAGCAGCGTCCCATAGAACGCTCGTGCGGCCGCGAGGTCGTGGACCGGCATCGCAAGGTGGAAGCGGGGGCGTGGAGTGGTCATCAGTGGGGAAGGACGTAGGTGCCCTGTGCGGTGGCGGTCGGCTTGTGTTCCCGGTCGTCACACCACACGTGCACGGTGCCCACGACGTTGCGACGCCCGGCGATGTCGAGGGTGGCGCGGGCCCACAGGACCGAACCCTGGGCGGGACGCAGGAAGCGAATCGAGAGCTCGGACGTGAGCGCCATTGGTTCGATGCGTCCCGTTGCCCCGAACACCAGGTACCAGAGCGCCGCATCGGCCAGGGCGAACTGGGTCGGCCCGGAGACGAAGGCGCCCGGCCGCAGTTCGCTCTCCAGCACATCCCGGCGAGCGAGCGCGAAGTCGGGTCCGATCCCCTGGCACGAGTTGGTCGATCCGGGGAACAGCTGCTCGATCGTGTCGTTGATCGTTGCGACCGAGGGGAGTGGGGCGACGTCGTCGACACCGGCGGAAGTCATCCCGAGACGCTACCGAGCTTCCGCAACGGCCCGAAACCATGGCATCGTTGCCGCCATGACCACGACTGATCCCACCGCCCGTCTCGACCGCGTCGTGGTCGTCGGCGCATCACTGGCGGGCCTGCGGGCAGCGGAGACGCTGCGCCAGCACGACGTCGCTGCCTCGGTGGTGGTCGTCGGTGACGAGGGCCACCGGCCCTACGATCGTCCGCCGCTGTCGAAGAAGCTGCTGTCGGGCGAGTGGGAACCCGATCGGATCCACCTCCGTCAGCCCGACGTCTTCGACGATCTCGACGTCGAGTGGCGACTGGGCTCCGCGGCGACCCGTCTCGACCTCCATGGGAGGAACGTGGAGCTCGCCGACGGCTCGCAGCTCCCATTCGACGGTCTGGTGATCGCGACCGGAGCGCGGCCGCGCCGACTCGACGGCCACGACACCTTCTCGCACGTCCACGAGTTGCGAACCCTCGACGACGCGCTCGCGCTCCGTGCGGCGATCACACCCGGAAACCGGCGCGTGGTGGTGATCGGGGCCGGGTTCATCGGACTGGAAGCCGCGGCGACCGCCATGGCGTTGGGCAACCAGGTGACGGTGCTCGAAGGAGCATCGGCTCCGCTGATCAGAGGACTGGGTGCGGAGATGGGTGACGCCATCGCCACGCTGCACCGCGATCACGGGGTCGATGTCAGATGCGACGTGCGCATCGACGCATTGGTCGACGATGGCGTTCGTCTCGCTGACGGCGAGGTCGTCCTCGCCGACGTGGTGGTCGTGGGCATCGGCGTCGCGCCCAACACGGGGTGGCTCGAAGGAAGCGGTCTGCAACTGCGCGACGGCGTCGTGTGCGACGAACATCTCAACGTGGTCGACGAGTCGGGCGATGCGGTCCGGGGCGTGTTCGCTGCGGGTGACGTCGCACGGTGGCCCAACGGCCTGTTCGACGAGGAGATGCGTGTCGAACACTGGACCAACGCGGCCGAACAGGGCGCTCTCGCAGCGACGAACCTCGGCAACCTCGCCACCGGGCAGCCGCTGGCGCCGTACGCGCCGCTGCCCTTCTTCTGGAGCGATCAGTTCGAGCACCGCATCCAGTTCCTGGGTCGGGCATCGGCAGACGACGAGGTGCGCATCGTGGCGGGTTCGGTGGCCGACAAGAAGTTCCTCGCCCTGTTCGGACGGGCAGGTCGCCTCCATGGAGCGCTCGGCGTCAACGCGCCACGATGGGTGATGCCGACCCGCAAGCTGTTCATCGACCAGGCGACGTGGCAGGAGGCACTGACCGCTACGGCCGATCTGGATGCGTAGGCTCGTCGAATGACCTCCTCCGGTTCGCACACGTCGAACGTCTGGGCCAAGACGACCGACCTCCAGGTGGTGCGAGGCCAGGGCTGTCGAGTCACCGACGTCAACGGGCACGAGTACCTCGACTTCACCGCCGGGATCGCCGCGGCATCGACGGGCCACTCACACCCCAAGGTGGTGCAGGCAATCGCCGATCAGGCGGCCCGGTTCATCCACGCCCAGCAGAACGTCTACACCCACGATCTGCTGGAGCCCCTCGCAGCCCGGTTGGCCGAGATCACCCCCGGCCAGATCGACACGTTCTTCTTCACGAACTCGAGCGACGAGGCGATCGAGGCTGCTGTCAAGGTCGCCAAGCACGCAACCGGCCGTCACTCGGTGATCGCCTTCGACGGCGCATTCCACGGTCGGACCCATCTGACGTTGGCGATGTCGACGTCCCGCTCGATCGACCGTGCCGGCTACGGGCCGTTCCCGCAGGGTGTGTACGTCGCCCCGTTCCCCGATCCACACGCGTCCGACCAGGAGGCGGAGATCTCGACGGCGCTGCGAGGTCTCGACCGGTTGTTCCAGACCCAGGTCGTGCCCGACGAGGTCGCCGCGATCGTGATCGAACCGGTCCTCAGCGAGCGCGGATACATCCCGACACCCAACGGGTTCATCGAAGGGGTTGCCGAGCGGTGTCGCGAGCACGGGATCCTGTTCATCGCCGACGAGGTGCAGAGCGGGTTCGGCCGGACCGGCAAGATGTTCGCCGTCGAGGCGCTCGACGTCGAGCCCGACATGATGATCCTGGCCAAGGGGATCGCGTCGGGATTCCCGTTCGCGGCACTCGGGATGCGTCGCACGATCGACGACTCGTGGAGGACCGGCAGCCAAGGCGGCTCGACGAACGGCAACCCGATCGGCTGCGCCGCGGCGCTCGCGACGATCGACGTCCTCACCGCACCCGGTTTCCTGGACAACGTGCACGCTCGCGGCAACCAGCTGATCGACGCACTCCGCGAAATGCAGCAGCTCGATCCGGCGCTGCGGTACGTCCGCGGCCGTGGGCTGATGGTGGCAACGGAGTTCGACTCCCCCGAGCGCGCCGAGGCGATCGTCGAGCACTGCCTCCGCGAGCACCGCGTCATCTTGATGATGGCGGGCACGCGGAACCGCACGATCCGGTGGATGCCGCCGCTCGTCGTCACCTCCGATGAAGTCAACGAAGCGGTGCAGGCGTTCGCCGCCGCAATCCGCGCCACGAGCTGACCTCGAGTCGTGGCTCGCCTCGACGCCAATCGGATCGCCGCCTGGCGGGGGATGCAAGCGCTCGTCGGCCAGATCGAACGTGGCATCGACGAGGAGTTGCGTGCCGACTGGGACATCCACCTCGGATGGTTCGACGTGCTCGCGTCGCTGCAGCGCCTCGGCGGCCGAGCCAGACCACTCGACGTCGCCGCCGACCTCCGGCTGCCGCCGTCGAGCCTGAGCCGTCGGCTCGACCGGCTGCAGGAGGAGGGGTGGGTCGCCCGTCACCGCGACGTTCCCGGGGCCGATCATCGTGCGGTCGAGATCGAGTTGACGCGCACCGGACGACGGCTGTGGCGGGAGATGAACGTGAGTTACCGGCGGGCCCTGCAGGCGCAGTTCGCCATCCACTTGGACGACGACGACATCGCGGACGTTCGTCGGGTCCTCGACATCCTGTTCGAGATCACCGAGGAGGTTCCGGAACCACCGGTGGATCCCGATGTCATCGTCACCTCCGATGGCTAGCGTGGTGCTGTGCCCGCGCTGTCGACACTGATCTGGGTCGGCATCGGCGTGCTGATCGGCGTCGTCCTGTGGAAAAGTGGCATGGCGATGCTGCGGAGCATGACGTCGATGCCCCCCGAGCCGCTGCCGGCCGGCGAGCTCCGCAAGGTGAACCGCAGGTATCGCTGCGATGTCTGTGGGGTGGAATTGCGGCTGACGATGGCCCCTGACGAGGATCCGCCACCCCCGAAGCACTGTTTGGACGACATGACCGAGATCGCCCCGCTCTACGACTGAGCGCGTTCGGCGAACCGCGACACCGGGTTATCCACAGGAATGTGTACAACCTGGGTGAAACAACATGTCTGTCATTCGACGTTGCCCACAGGCTCGTCGGGACGGGGATCGGCTCAGGTCGTCAACGCCACTTGGTGGCGGTGTACAGCCCACCGAGGATGCACACCAGCCCGATCAGCGTCGGGATGTTGCTGCCCGTGAAGAACAGGTAGCGAGCCATGATCATCAGGCCACCGGCAATCAGCAGGATCACCATGATGATGGGGATCCACGTCGGTGGGACCAGTTGGCGGGGAGCAGCCTTGGGCGTGTAGCGCGAGGATGCAGCCACGTCGTGGTGCTCGGTCGGTGTTGGGGTGACGTGGCGGTCTTCGGGACGCGTGCCCTTCGGTGTGACCCGTCCGCCGCCCGTCTTTCGCTTCGGGGGAGCCATGCAGCGACGAGCATAGGTGATCTGGTCGGTCATGTGGGCAAAAACCGGGCACAGGCGATCTGGCCGGGACCGTCCATACTGGTCAGGTGCCCCGCGTTCTCGTGATCGACAGCTACGACAGTTTCGTCTACAACCTCGTGCAGTATCTCGGCGAACTCGGTGCAGAGCCGATCGTCGTGCGCAACGATCAGCTCACCGTGGAGGAGGCAGTGGCGCTCGAACCCGACGCCGTGTTGCTGTCACCCGGCCCTGGCCGACCCGAGACGAGCGGCATCATCTGTGATGCGATCGGCGCATTCGCCGCGGTCGGGACACCGTTGCTCGGTGTGTGCCTCGGCCATCAGGCGATCGGTCACGTGTATGGCGCCCAGGTCGTCGGCGCCCCGGAACTGATGCACGGCAAGACGTCGCCGATCATCCATGACGGCGACGGCGTGTTCGCCGGACTGCTGTCACCGATGACCGCGACCCGCTACCACTCCCTCACCCTGGCACCCGACACGATTCCCGACGAGCTCGTCGTGACCGCTCGGAGCGCCGACGGTGTCGTGATGGGCGTCCGCCATCGCGAGCTCGAGGTCGAAGGCGTCCAGTTCCACCCGGAGAGCATCCTCACCGGCCAGGGACACGACCTGCTCGAGAACTTCCTCGCGCGCACCTGACTCAGCGAACGGGTGAAGCCGCCAGCGCGTGATGCGAGGCGGTCAGATTCACGGCGTGGTGGCCGGGACCGTCGTGGTGGTCGTCGTGGTCGTGGTGGTCGTCGTGCTGGTCGTGCTCGTGGTGGTGGTCGATGCCGGCGCGGTGTTGCGTGCCACCACGATGGCGATCTCGGTGCCGGGTGGCACGAGCGCCCCGACGGGCTGGCTCTGGGACAACACTCGGCCGTCCTCTGCAGACCCGAACGCTCCGTCCTGGTACGAGACGACGGGGATCAGACCGAGCTCGGTCAGCGTGTTGCGTGCCTGGGCCTCGGTACGGCCACGTACGACCGGGACACGAACGTCCTCGGGACCGCTCGACACGATGATCACGACGCTGCTGCCCTTCTCGACGAGCTCGCCTGGCCCGGGCCGGACCTCCATCACGGTGCCGACGGGCACGGTCGGGTCCGACTTCACGTCCGTCGTGACGACGAATTCGTACGGCGGCGCCTCCAGGAGCGCCCGTGCGTCGATCTCGGACATGCCGACGACTTCGCCGGGTACTTGGACGCTCGCCGGGGGTGCGGCGACGACCAGGTTGACCTTGGTGCCCTGGAGCACCTGGGTCTCCGCTGGCGGGTCGCTCTCGGTCACGGTGTTCTCGGCGACGTCGTCGCGTTCGACCGTGGTGACCTCACCGACCTCGAACCCGTCGGACGCGAGACGGGTACGGGCGTCTTCGAGCGCCAGCCCGACGACGTTGGGGATCGGGAAGAGCTGGGGGTCGGGGTTGTAGAAGACCTCGACGGTCTGATCCTTCAGGATCAACGTGCCGGCGACCGGATTGGTCTTGTGGACGAACCCGACCGCGACGAGGTTGTTCTCCTCGGCGATCGTCGTGAAGCGGATGTCCTTGGCCTCGAGGTCGGCGGTGACCTCGGAGAGGGGCCGGTTGGTGTAGTCGTCGAGCACGAACTGCGTCGGCTCGTCGTCGGTTCCGTCGTCGCTGAGCGCCTGGAACAGCAGGACACCACCGATCACCAACAGGATCAAGGCGATGAAGGCGCCGAGTGCGTACCAGCCCGTCCGCGACGGGTTGGTGTCGTAGTACATGGCATCGGCGGACGCGCCGGTCGGGTAGCCCGCTTCGAGCATGCCGCTCGACGGCACGTTGGCAGCGCGGGGCATGACCCCCGTCGGGCCGACGGTCGGGTTGATCGTGGTCGAGTTGTCGAGCGCCGCGCCGGCGACCGCACCTGCGGCGGCTGCACCGGCGATGCCCGCCGCCCGGGTCTGCGCGTTGGCAGCCGCGGCGAGTGCCTGGACGGGCTCGTCGTTGCGGAACCGGCGAAGGTCGTCGCGCAGGGCGGCGGCGCTCGGGTATCGGGTCTTGGGGTCCTTGGCGAGCAGCTTGGCCACGATCGCCTCGAACGAACGCGGGACGTCGGCGACGATCTGGACGAGCGGCTGCGGGGCGTCGTGGACCTGCTTGTAGGCGATGCTCACCGGGTTCTCACCGGTGAACGGCGGCTTGCCGGCGACCATCTCGTACATGACGATGCCGAGCGAATACAGGTCGCTGCGCGGGTCGGGCTGGGCACCCTGCGCCTGTTCGGGCGAGAAGTACGTGGCGGTGCCCATCACGGAGCCGACCTGCGTGAGGTTCGACTCGGTGGGAGCGTTGAGCGCACGGGCGATGCCGAAGTCGGCGACCTTCACCTGACCGTTCGAACCGATGAGGATGTTCGCCGGCTTGATGTCTCGGTGGGCGACGTGGTTGTCATGAGCGAATCCGAGGGCCGCCGCGACCTCGCTGGCGATCTCGGCGGCCTGCTTCGACGTCAGTTGCTTGTTGGTGGCCAGGATCTCCGCGAGCGTGCGGCCCTGCACCTCCTCCATGACGATGAAGTAGGTGCCTTCGTACTTGCCCCAGTCGTAGACGTTGACGATGTTGGGGTGCGACAGGCTGGCCGCGGACTGGGCCTCACGTCGGAAGCGCTCCACGAAGTTGGCATCGGTGGCGAACTCGGGGAACAGCACCTTGACGGCGACCTGGCGGTCGAGCAGGAGGTCGCGCGCGGAGAACACGTCGGCCATGCCGCCGCGCCCGATCCGCTTGTGGATCTCGTATCGGTCGTTGATGACCGTCGCCTCGCCGTTGTTCGTCACTGGTTGCCTTCTGCGCTTGCATCGATGTTTCGAGCGCTGCGCAAGGTTAGCGATCGGGTGGGCAACAC
>JBAWHL010000314.1:0-3225 GCA_049593815.1 Ilumatobacteraceae bacterium
GCCAGACCCCGATTGCATCGGTCAGCGCTCCAGCGCCGACATCTCTGCGTTCGCACGGGGGCTGGGTATCGTGATCGTCGAGGTCGGCGCGATGTCGACCTTCCGACGAGGGGCGACCGTACCGGCAGGCACGACGGGCGCAAGGAGCAACACCATGCCGTGGCTCATCCTCATCGTCGCCGGACTCTTCGAGGTCGCGTGGGCGACGCTGCTCGACGCCACCAAGGGGTTCACCCGACTGTGGCCGACCGTGGGGTTCGTGACGACACTGGCGATCAGCATGTATCTGCTGAGTGTCGCCACGCGCAGCATCCCGATCGGGACGGCCTACGCCGTGTGGGTCGGGATCGGAGCCGCCGGAGCATTCGCCGTGGCAGTGCTCGTCAACCACCAACCGACCTCACTCCCCCAAGTGCTGGCCATGGGAGCCCTCGTCGCGTCGATCATCGCGGTCAAGCTCACCGCGACGCACTGACGGCTCAGGTCGGGGTGATGACGGTGACGGGCACCGACACCTTGCGGCCGATGCGGTGCGGGAGGTCCTGGTGCAGCCAACGCGAGATCACCGTTGGCAGCGTCGACACGATCACCTCGTCGTAGGGGTGTTTCTCCACGAGCATGCCGACGGCGACGGCGGTGTCGCCCTCGATCGACAGCTCCCCCGTGGCGGTGGCCTCGAAGCCCGACAGCCACTCGATCCCGAAGTCGAGTCGCTCCTGCGCGGCCTCGCGTTCGGACCGGAGATCGAAGCAGGCAGTCGGCGTCATGTCGGCAGCCGCAGCCCCGATCGCCACCACGGGAGACACCGGCACCGGAACGGGTACGAGCAGGTGAAAGTGACACGGCTCCGAGGCGAGGCGTTGGGTGATGGCCTCGGCCAGGGCGTCGCCACCGATCGATCGGTTCGCCACGATGAGGACGGTGCGCGGCATCAGTTCAGCCCCCGGTTGTCCTGCTTCAATGCGGTGTCGACACTGAGCGCCGATGCGATGATCAACGAGTTCAACGGCTCGGCCATTCGCTCGCTGATCTGGACGACGTAGTTGTCGGCGGTGGTGAACGCCGTGCGCGCGAACCCTTCCCACGTCTTGGTGATGCGAGCGACCTCGCGATCGTTCGCATCCTCGATGCGGAAGTTCCAGGCCCGCCAGTTCTCTGCCTTGATCATGCCGATGGTCTCGCCCTTGGATTCGAGCCCGAATCGGATCTTGCCGATCGCCTTCTTCTGCACGATGCGGCCGATCTCGTTGTCGTCGGCATCGGACACGATCACCGACGACTTGACCAGCTTCTTGGGCCGCGTGAGGTGCATCAACACGTTTCCAGCCGGGTCCGTGATCTGCATCTTGTGCGTCATGAACTGGTCGAGGCTGGACACGAGCCGGGCAGCCTGCTTCAACGAGGACTGTCCGATCTGATCGACGATCGCGATGACGTTGCCGTCCTGGTCGAACACGCTGTACTGATTGTGCAACTCGATGACCTTGGTCTTCTGATTGACGACGAGGATCGGCTCGTCGAACAGTGACCCGGCGCCCCCCTGGGCCCGTTCCACCTGGCCGGCACCGCGGCGACCGCCCGCGCTGACCTGGCCCTTGATCTTCTCCGCGTCGTGTGTGTTGCCGACGGCGAGCGCGTCTTCGAACTTGGACATCAGCCCCTTCTTCGCCCTCGCGGGGTCCTTCGACGTCACGCCGCCGTTGCTGACGTGATCGCTCCACTTCGAGCCATCCCAGTACCGGAGCTCGTGGCGCCCGTGCGGATCGGGGTGCCACCCAGCGGGGACCTCTGCAGCAGTGTCACTCATGGGCACACCGTAGACGGCCGCGTGACCGACGTCACGACGTCCGGGTGTCACGAGGCGAACGCCCGCCGACGACGGGTCGAACCGATGTCAGCGAGCGAGCGCCGGTTCGACGGAATCCGGGAGCGCGTCGGCGTCGCCGCGCTCGAGATTGCGCCACCCGTATCCGGCGGCGGCCAGCGCCGCGACACCGCCGATCAACAGCGACAGACGTGGGCTCCCGTGCTCGGCCACCCACCCGACGATCGGTCCACCGATCGGCGTCGAACCGAGCAGCGCCATCGAGAACAGCGCCATCACACGCCCGCGGTACTGCGGGTCGGAGTTGAGCTGCAGCGTCGCGTTCGAGAGCGCGATCATCGCCACGCTCGCCGCGCCGACGAACGGCAACAGCATGTAGACCATCGCGATCACCGGCATCATCGACAGCGCGCACACGAGGACCCCGAACGTGGCCGCGACCACGACGAGGCGATGGGCGGTCGCTGCACCGCCGGACGCGACGACCAGTCCCCCGACGACGGCCCCCGCTCCCATGAGGGAGGTCATCACGGCGAGCCCGCTCGCCCCGGCACCGAAGGTGAACTCGGCGAACAACGGCAGCGTCGTGGAGAACTCGTAGGTGAGCGTGCCGATCACGACCAACATGAGCAGCGTCGTGCGCAGGGTCTTGGTGTTCCACGCGTAGTGGAAGCCATCGCGGAGTTGACGGGGCGCACGAGCGCTGCGCGCCGAGGGGTGCAGCTCGCTCGGGCGGATCAGGATCAGCGCAATGACGACCGCGAGATACGACACGGCGTTGACGATGAAGCACTGACCGATGCCGACGGACGCGATCAAGACGCCGCCGATCGCCGGACCGACCGCGCGCGCCGCGTTGACGACGACACTGTTGAGCGTCACCGCGTTGCTCACGTCTTCGGGGCCGACCATCTCCATGACGAACGTCTGTCGACTGGGGTTGTCGACGGCGGTCACGGCACCGAACCCCGCGGCGATCGCGTACACCATCCACAGTTCGACCGTGCCCGTCAGCGTCACGACACCGAGCAGCAGCGCGAGCAGGCCGGCGACCGACTGGGTCACCATGATCAGCTTGCGCTTGTCCATCCGGTCGGCGATCATCCCGCCGACCGGTGCCAGCAGCAGTGTGGGCAGGAACTGCATCGCCATCACGGTGCCGAGTGCCGTGCCGCTTCCCGTGAGTTCGAGCACGAGCCAGGACTGCGCGATCAGCTGCATCCAGGTGCCGCTGAACGAGATCGCCTGACTGAAGAAGTAGAGGCGATAGTTGCGGTGACGCATCGCCGAGAAGGTTCTCGACGCGACGGCGGAGACGCGGTCGTTCACTCGGCGACCTCGAGGAGACGCTCGAGCACGGGCAGCAGCGTCGACACCGCCTCGACCTCGGCATCGTCGAG
>JBAWHL010000315.1:0-7295 GCA_049593815.1 Ilumatobacteraceae bacterium
ACCAACTGACACATCGGCGTCACCGACGCCGCCGACGCCGGACGCCGCGGCTCGACGGCGTCAGGAGGTGAGACGACCGGCGTCGAGACGCAGGACCTGATCGGCGCGTTCGAAGGCGACGGCACGATGCGACACGGCGATCACCGTCATGCCGGCGTCGGCCAGGTTCGTCCAGAGCTGGACCTCGGTCTCCACATCCAGCGCGCTGGAGAGGTCGTCGAGCACCACGAGTTCGGGGCTGTGTACGAGCGCACGCGCCGTCGCCAACCGCTGACGTTGTCCGCCCGACAGGCGCAGGCCGCGCGGGCCGATGAGCGTGTCGGCGCCGGCGGGCATGGCGGCGATGTCGGTGTCGATGGCGGCCAGACGGAACGCCACCGCCAACGCGTCGTCCGACACCGGGCCGAGACCGACGTTGTCCGCGACGCTGTCGGAGATCAGCTGCGGCACCTGGGAGAGGAAGGCCGCATTCGGTGGGACCATGAACGCGGCCCGATCGGTGACCTCGACGTCGTTCCACCGCACGGAGCCGTCGACCTCGGCCTCCCAGGTCAGCCCGAGGATCGCCCGCAACAGGGTGCTCTTGCCCGAACCGACCGGTCCGGTGATCACCACGAACTCACCGCGACCCATGCTGAACTCGACGTCGGACAGCACCGACCGCCCGGCGTACGCGACGCCGACACCGGAGACGTCCAGTCGTTCGAGCGGCACGCGATCGGGGCGGACCACGTCCGGCCGGACGGCACCGTCGGCGGGATCGATCGGAAGCTCGCGGCGACGCACCGTGTTCGTCGCAGCCTGATCCGCGACGAGCCGTCGCATGCGATCGAAGGCCACGCCGGCCTGCTTGCGACGCGACAGCACGCGACCCACCATGCGCGGCAGGAAGCTCAACCAGCCGAGGTAGGCCGTGAACAGCGCCAGCGTCCCGAGGTCGAACGCTCCCGATGCGATCGCACCCGCGCTCACGAGCAGCACGAGACCCAAGCCGATGTCGGCCGCTCCCTGGCTGAAGGCCATCACACCTTCTTCCAGGACACGGTCACGGACGGCCGTGAAGCGACGGCGCTCGACCAACACGGCGAGCCGTCGCATCATCGGTTCTGCCGCATCGTTCACCTTCACGGTCGTCGCGGCGGCCATCACGTCGCCGAGCAATCCGGTGACCTGTTCGGTCGCTGCCCGGTCGGCCATCCGGTACTCCTTGATGCGCGTGTCGAGCAGGCGAGTCGCGACGGCCACCCCGACGAGCGGAATCACGAGGATCGCCGCGGCGGAGGCGTCGGCCGACCCGAGAGCGATGCCCGCGATCACAGTGAACACCAGCCCGCCCGACACGTCGACCATTCCGTCGACGAAGTTCGCCACGTCCTCGGTGTCGTCGCGGAAGTGGGTGATCGCGGAGCCCGCCGAACCAACCGGCTGTCCGGCGTCGAGGCCACCGCTCGCCATCTGTGCGCTGAGCATGTTGGCGCGCAACAACGTCTGCATGTGGATCCACGCCTTGGTCCAGATCAGTGCACCGTGATGGATCGCGACCATCCTGATCGTTTCGCTCACCGCGACCGCAGCCGCCAACCACAGCACCGTCGCGGTGTCGCCCGCTTCCAGCGCGGCATAGCCCTTCGCGAGGATGAACCCGGTGACCGCCGGCATCGTGAAGAACACGACGAACAGGAACCACCCGACCCAGAACTCACGTGGTCGGTGCTGCGAGACACGCCAGGCAAGACGCCAGACGTTGGGAACCGGCGCCGGCTCGGCGGGTCCGTTCGTCGGTTCGGGGCGCGACGGCGCGCCGGTCAGGTCGAGATTCACGGTCATGACGACGCTCCGTCGGTGAGCTCGGCAGACGTCAGACCATCGCGCTGCTCACGTTCGAGCGAGATCGCGAGCAGGCGAGCGAACCGGCTGTCGTCGTCGCCGACGAGGTCGGAACGGTCCCCGTGCTCGACGACACGACCGTGTTCGAAGACGATGATCTCGTCGACCGACCGCAGCGTCGACAACCGATGGGCGATCACCAGCGTGGTACGACCACGCATGAGTTCGACGACGGCGGCTTCGAGGCGTCGCTCGGTCTCGGGGTCGACGCGCGCCGTCGCCTCGTCGAGCACCAGGATGTCGGGATCGCGCAGCCACACTCGGGCGAGCGCCAGCAACTGTGCCTCCCCGGCGGAGAGACCCGCACCGGCGGCGCCGAGTTCCCGGTCGATCCCGGCGTCGGCGAGCGCATCGAGGCCCACTCGCTGCAGCGCATCGACGACGGCTGCGTCCTCGGGTGTGTCGTCGAACAGCGTCACGTTGTCACGCAGCGTCCCCGCGAACAGTTCGACCTCCTGGGGCACCAGCGCGACCCGTCGTCGCAACTCGGCAACCGGGACGTTCTCGATCGCCACGCCCCCGAGCCGGACCGTTCCGCTGGTCGGTTCGACCAGTCGCAGCACGAGACGCGAGAACGTGGTCTTGCCACTGCCGGTCCGCCCGACGATCCCGACCGACCGCCCGGCTCCGATCGTCAGGTCGACGTCGCGCAGCACCGGCCGGTCGTCGCCGTAGTCGAACGACACGCGGTCCGCAGTCACCGACAACGGCCCCGGCGCCGGGCTCGTGACGCCCTCGTCGAGCACCTTCGGTTCGATCGCGAGGAGATCGAGCACGCGCACCATGGCCCCGTTCGCCTTCTGCACCGTTTCGAGTTCGTGCACGACCTCCTCGAGCGGCCGCGCGATCAGCAGCACGTATTGGAACAGCAAGAACGCGGTGCCGATCGAGATCGTGTCGGCCTCGACGAGCAGGGCACCGAGGACCAGCGCGACCACCCATCCAGCGGCGACGGCGCTCTGCACGAGCCACCACATGATGAGGAAGGCACGCTCGCGCCTGATCGACGTGGTGAGCGCACCCTCGCTGTCCTCGACGAACCGCCAGGCGACGTGATCGGCGGCGCCGTTGGCGCGCAGATCCTCCGCGGCGGTGAGACGCTCCTCGATCCCGCCGTAGAGGCGGCCGAGCGCACCCATTTCGTCGGCGGCCTCCGAGACCGCCCGGTGACGCCCGCGCACGACGACGGCCAACGCACCTGCGACGTAGCAGAACATGCCGAGGCCGAGCCGCCAGTCGAGCACGGTGAGCACACCGGTGATGCCCATGACGAGCATCACCGCGCCTGCCGCCTTGGTCACCACCTGGCTCAAGAAGTCAGACACCGAGGTGATGTCACCATCGACGCGTTGGATCAATTCTCCTGGCGTGTGCGTGCGATGGAACTCGTGGTCGAGGCCGAGCACGTGTCGGGTCATGCGCAATCGCAGGTCGTTGGTCGTCCGCCACGCAGCAACCGTCGCGAGCCACGCGACGACGACCGCCAGGAGTTGAGCGAGCGCCGCGATCACCAGGAACACGAGCGCCAACCGCGAGATCTCGCCGCTCGTCGCTCCCGCTGTCGCGTCGTCGATGATCCGACGCACCACGAGCGGACCCGTGATCGTGAGCGCAGAACTCAGCGCGACGAGCGCGCCGAGACCGACCCAACGCCATGCATCAGGCCGCAGGAGCGCGCCCAACGCACGCGAACGAGAACCGGCCCCACCGGCTCCATCGGTCATGTCCACAGTCTCGCCGTCCCCGAGACCCCCACCATCACGAGTTTCGAGATGTGACGAATCGTGCCTGTCACCACCCGGCACATCCGCAGTACCGCGCGACACAGCCGAACCGACCGGAACGGGAATGATTGTGGGCGCAAGGGCGTTGCCCCTCCCGATGGGTATTCACCGGTTGAACCACGCCGTGCTCTACGTCGGCGACGTCGAGCGCACCAAGGAGTTCTACGTCGACGTCCTGGGATTCGACGTCGTGATGGAGTTCCCAGGCGCCGCCTTCTTCCAGGCGCCCGGCTCGAACAACGACCACGATCTCGGCACGTTCCAGATCGGCTCGGCCGCCGCCTCCACGGCGGGCCGCTCGACGGTCGGTCTGTACCACCTGGCGTGGGAGGTCGACACGCTCGGCGAACTCCAACGTCTCGCCGTCGAACTGCGCGCACGCGGAGCCCTCGTCGGCGCCAGTGATCACGGCACCACCAAGAGCTTGTACGTCACGGACCCCGACGGCCTCGAGTTCGAGATCGTGTGGCTGATTCCCGCAGCACTGCTCACCGCCGACGACCTCGCCGCACGGTCGACGATTCGGCCGCTCGACATCACCGCCGAGATCGATCGGTTCGGTGCCGACGAACTCGGAGGTGTCGGCGTGTCCGTCCCATCGACACCGCCCCATCTCTCCACATCAACCCCTACCAACGCGAAGGTGCCATCACGATGAACATCGAATTCTGGGTCGACCCGATCTGCCCGTTCTGCTGGGTCACGGCTCGCTGGGCCGTCGACGAGGTCCAACCGAACCGCGAGGTCGACATCACCTGGAGGCCGATCAGTCTGTTCTTCAAGAACGAGCCCGCCGAGGACTCCGACTACTTCGCGCCGGTGTGGTTCACCCATCGCATGCTGCGCGTGATGGAGTCGGTGCGCGCGACCGAGGGCAACGACGCGGTCTTCGAGCTCTACTGGGAGCTGGGCACGCGCATTCACCACGACAAGGATCGCGACTTCACCGCCGCCGAAGCACTGGAGGCCGTCGGCCTCGACACGTCGCACGCCGCAGCGTTCGACGACGAGGCCTGGGACAGCGTGATCCGCGCCGGGATGGACGAGGGTCTGGCGCTCGTCGGCAACGACGTCGGTACACCGATCATCGCGATGGAGAACTCCGACGGTGTGAAGACGGGACTCTTCGGCCCGGTCATCTCGCGTGTTCCGTCGACCGAGAAGAGCGTGGCGCTGTGGGACTCACTCGTCACGATGATGGACGTCGACTCCTTCTTCGAACTCAAGCGGACGCGCACCGAGGGCCCCGACGCCGGCTCCCGGCCCGTGACCGCCTGAGGCCGGTGTGCTGATGTCATCGTGGTGCCAGTCCCCCCGCTGACACCTCGATGACATCAGTCAGTCACGGCACGCATCGAACAGTCGCTGCTTGAAGGCGGCTTCGTCCACCGACCACAGCACCCGGATGTTCGGTGCGGTGCGACCGAAACGGCGGTCGGGAATCGTGCACCCACGGGTCGGCCCGTCCAGGCCGACGACCAACCATTCCTCGGTCCACTCGCCGATGATCGACTCGTCGAGCGCGACGGCCATCGCGACGGGGTCGGGCAGATCGAACCCTGCGAGCCCGGTGTCGATGCAGTACTGGTCGACGTCGCCGTTGATGTCGACGGAGAACTTTCCGAGGCGGCCGACCTCGGAGAGACGACGCTGTTCCTCTGGTGTCACCACCGTGAACAATCGTGAGATGTTCCACCCGACCATGGTCTTGGCGCCGTCGGCGGCGAACACGGCGGTCGCCGCTTCGGGGTCGGCCCACACGTTGTACTCACCGAGCGCGTCGACGTTGCCGACACCGTCGGGTGCCCCGGCCATCAGATAGACGTGCCCGAACCTGGTCAGGAATGCCGGGTCCTGCTCCAGTGCCGCCGCGATGTTCGTCAACGGGCCGAGCGTGACGAGGTCGTGCTGCCCGGGTTCTGCCTCGGCGATCGCCAGGAGTTCGGTCACCGCGTCGTTCGAGGTCGCGCTTCGTGTCGGTTCGGGGAGCGCGGCCCCGCCCATGCCGTCTTGGCCGTGAACGAACTGGGCTGTGTCGAGCGGTCGCGACAGGGGACGGTCGTGTCCGGCGTGCACGGGAATGTCGGCACCACCGCTGAGATCGAGCGTGACGATGGCGTTGCGCACGGCCAGGTCGAGCGGCACGTTGCCCGCGACCACCGTGACCGCCCGCACGTCGACGGCGGGGTCGCGCACCGCCAGGAGGAGCGCGATCGCGTCGTCGGACGCTGTGTCGGTGTCGATGACGAGGCTGCGGCGTGACATCCCGGCAGTCTGCTCCGCACGCCCGTGCAAACCCACTCCGGGGGCGTCAGCTGTTGGCCAACCGGTGGAGCCAGATCGGTTCGCCGACCCCTTTGATGCGGACGGGCCCGACCGGGTCGAACTGCACGCTCCCGCTCGCGGCCGTCGCGGCCAGGACACTGTCGGACACCAGCAGCTCGCCGGGGCCTGCGAGATCGGAGACGCGCGACGCGACGTTGACGGTGTGACCGATGAAGTCGTCACCGCGCGGGACGACCTCACCGAAGTGCATGCCCATGCGGATCGAGAGCGGAAACCGGTTGGCGTGACGCGCCGTGGCAAGGCAGTCGAGCAGGCCGGTCGCGACCGTGAGCGCCTGAACCGGGTCGGCGAACCAGAACATCAACCCATCGCCGAGTTCCTTCACGACGCGGGCGTCGGATCCCGGTTCGAACAGTGCGGCGACGAGCCGTGACTGTTCGTCGAGCACTTCCACTGCAGCGCTGTCGCCGACCGCGTCGTTGTACTCGGTGAACCCGACGAGATCGGTGAACAACACCGATCCGATCGCGACGTCGACGGCCTGCTCGCGGAGCGTCACGTCAGATCACCGTCACCAGCCGAGGTCACTGGGTCTCGACACGGACACGGCCCGTCACCGAACGTGCGATGATCACGCAGTCGAACGGACCGGACGCGGGGTCACTCGGTGATGCCGTCCCGATGATCTGCGGCCGGACTCCGGGTGGCAGGAGCACGGCGACGCGTCCGGAGACGGTGTCGACGTCGACGTCGTGCGCTGCCGACATGACGACGCGAACGCCACCGCTGCCACAGTGGGCACGTACGGGTCCGTTCGCAGCGCTGATGGTGACTCGGCCCGATCCGGTGGTGACGTCGGCGCCACCGCACTCGTCGATCGTCACCCGACCCGACTTGGAGACGATCCGACACGTGCCCTCGGCCGAACCGATGGTGACGCGCCCGCTCGAGGCCCGGACGTCTGCGGATCGAGCGTGTTCGATGCCGACCCGGCCGGATTCGGCGACGACCGCCACCGCGCCGACGCGACCCTGCACCGTCACGCGGCCCGAGGTGGCACCGACGACGACGTCGATCTCCTCCGGCACGCGGATCGTCACGCGGTCGTGGGTGCTGTCGACCGTTGCGGTGGACCCGTGGACGTCGACCGCCGCCGAACCCGACGCCTCGATGTCGTCGCGCTGCTCGGCGATCACGGTGACCGCGCCGCTGGTCGATGCGACACGAACGGTCTGCAGCCCCACGTCGATCCGTTCCCCCACACTCGCGACCGTACTTGACCGCCGATTCCCCGTCCCCGTGTCAGCCGTCACCGCTCCACCCGAGCCACCTCTGGGC
>JBAWHL010000316.1:0-11825 GCA_049593815.1 Ilumatobacteraceae bacterium
GGACTGGACCGCCGCGTGCGGCGGAGGCGCTTGTTCTCCGACGCCGGGGGCTCGCCTCAGCGCGGCGGCATGCGGATGGCGCCGTCGAGGCGGATGGTCTGTCCGTTGAAGTAGCCGTTGCGGACCAGTTCGAGCACGAGTGATCCGAACTCCTCCGGATTGCCGAGACGCTTCGGGAACGGCACCGATGCGCTCAGTACCTCGAGCACCTTGGGCGGGATGCCGGCCATCGGGGGCGTGGCGAAGATGCCCGGCATGATCGAGTTGACCCGGATGCCCTCGTTCATCAGGTCGCGCGCCATCGGCAGCACGAGCCCGTTGACGCCGGCCTTGCACGACCCGTAGGCGATCTGCCCGACCTGGGCATCCTGCGCGGCGACGGACGCGGTCAGTGTGATGACGCCGCGTTCGCCGTCCTCGAGCGGCTCGAGCGTCTCGACCATGCCGAGCGCAGACAGCGAGGCCATGCGGTAGCTGGCCACGAGGATTCCCTCCGCGGCGAACGCGTAGTCCTCGGTCGACAGGCGCTTCCAGCCCCCGTTCTCGCGGTCCTTGCCGATCGTCTTGCCACCCTTGGCCGCCATCGCGCAGTGGACGAGCACCCGCTCCTGGCCATGGGCCTCACGCGCCTCGGCGAACCCGTCGACGGCGCTCTGCTCGTCGAGGATGTTCACCTTGCAGAAGATGCCACCGATGTCCGCGGCCACGGCACGGCCGCCCTCTTCGTTGATGTCGAACACCGCCACCTTGAACCCGGCATCAGCGAGTGCGTGTGCACTCGCTCGCCCGAGCCCCGAAGCTCCTCCGGTGACCACTGCTGCTGTTTCGCCTGCCTGGATGCGCATCGTGCGCCCCTTCCTCCGTCGATGTCGAACCGCGGCGAACCTAGTGCAGAGGCCTCGTGGGCGATCCCGTCCGGGGCCCATCCGATGAGCGAACGCACCGTTGCCGGTGCGTTCGCTCATCGCTGGAGGACTGGGGAGGTGAACGGGCGTCCGGCTCGTGGGGTGCGGGAGGGGACGGGCATGCTGTTGGCGAACGTTCAACAACGATCGATGGGGGCATCTGTTGTCAGAAGTGATCATTGTCGGCGCCGGTGTCGGCGGGCTCGCGAGTGCCCTGCTCTACGCACGCGCCGGCCACACCGTGACCCTGCTCGAACAGGACCCTGCACCTGCGGCGACCGATGTCGAGGCGGCGTTCGATGCCTCCCGTGCCGGAGCGCCGCAGGCCCACCAGACCCACGGCTTCCTCGCCCGGCTCGTCATCGAACTCCGCGACCGCCTGCCTGACGTGTTCGACGACCTGATCGCCGCGGGGTGCATCACCCTGCCGACGACGATCGACCTGGGCGACCCCCAGCCGGGCGACGACGACCTGCGCGTGATCATCGTGCGTCGAACGACGCTCGAATGGGTGATCCGCAGCGCGGCGCTCGCGCAAGGAGGCGTCACGTTCGTGCACGACGTCGACGTGCGCGGCCTGCTCGGCCAACCGGCATCGGATGGTGCTCCAGCGCACGTCACCGGCGTTCGCACCGCCGACGGTGACCGCCCCGCCGACGTCGTCGTCGTTGCCGCTGGACGTCGGAGCACGATCGTGGACTGGCTGGCCGAGCTCGACGTCACCGTCGAGGAGACGATTCACGAGAGCGGCCTCATGTATCTCACACGTTGGTATCGCCTCGATTCGGTGGCGCCGGTCGAGCTCGACCCGAAGGCAGGCGGCGACCTCGGGTACATCAAGTTCATGGCGGTGCCGGGCGACGGCGACACGTTGTCGGTCACGGTGGCGGTGCGTTCCGACGATCGCGAAATGCGGCGCGCCCTCCTCGATGCCGATGCATTCGACGCGGCGTGCGCCGAGCTCCCCGGCCCGGACCGGTACTTCGCCGAGGGGCCGCCCGACCCGATCGGTGGTGTTCGACCGATGGGTGGCCTCCTCAACCGCCGTCGGAGCTTCGTCGACGGGGATCGCCCACTGGTCGTCGGACTCCACGTCGTCGGCGATGCGCACACCTGCACCAATCCGCTCTACGGCCGTGGCTGTGCACTCGCGCTCGTCCAGGCCGGGCTCGCCGTCGATGCGCTCACCGAACATCCCGACGACCCATTGGCGCGAGCCGCCCAGTACGAGGAGGGAACCCGGCGTGAAATCGAGCCGTGGTTCGACTCGTCGGTGGAGATGGACAGGATGGGCGCCGAGCGGGCGGACGGCGATCAACCGCTGCCGCCCGAAGCCAAGGGCATCGCTGCCGTGTTCGTCGCAGCCGCGACCGACCCGATCCTCGGGCGCGGCATGGCCCGCTTCTGGAACCTGGTGACGACGTGGAACGAGCTGATGGCCGACCCGGTCTTCTTCGGTCGGATGCTCGAAGTGATGGCCGACCCCGACGCCTACCCGCCGCCCGAACGCGTCGGTCCGACGCGGGACGAGATGCTCGCTGCCCTGGCCGAACTCACGGGCTCTGCCGGCGACACCAACGATGCCGCACCACTCCAGGAGATCCCGACGTGACCCACCTCGCTGCCACCACCGAGTTCACCGACCTGCCGACCCGAATCGTCGACACGGGCGGGGCGCAGCTCCGCGTCGTCGACGTCGGCGAGGGCCCGACCGTGGTCCTCGCGCACGGCTTCCCCGAATTGGCGTACTCGTGGCGCCACCAGATCGCTCCGCTCGTCAACGCCGGGTACCGCGTGCTGGTGCCCGACCAACGCGGCTACGGCGGTTCGTCGCGACCGGACGCGGTCGAGTCGTACGACATCGAAGCGTTGACCGGGGACCTGGTCGCCCTGCTGGACGACATCGGGGTCGAGAAGGCTGCGTTCGTCGGGCACGACTGGGGCTCGATGGTCGTCTGGCAGACCGCGCTGTTGCACGCTGACCGGGTGGCCGCCGTGGTCGGCATGAGCGTGCCGTTCCTGCCGCGGGGACCGGTGTCGCCGGTGACCGCGATGCGTGCGGTGTTCGCCGACAACTTCTTCTACATCCTCTACTTCCAGGAGCCCGGCGTCGCCGATGCGGAACTCGGGGCCGACCCCGGTCGCACGATGCGCCGCCTGCTCGCCGGCGTGACGACCGCAGGTGAGGCACCGGCAGATCTCGCCGCGGCATTCGTGAACGACGGGCGCGGCTTCGTCGACCGGATGCCGGAGCCCGCCGGCCTCCCCGACTGGTTGCGTCAGGACGAGCTCGATCACTACACCGCCGAGTTCACCCGCACCGGATTCACCGGCGGGATCAACTGGTACCGCAACTTCGACCGCAACTGGGAACGAACCCCACAGCTCGACGGTGCTCGGGTGACGATGCCGTCGCTGTTCATCGGTGGCGGCGCCGACCCCGTGCTCGTGATGAGTCCACCGAGCACCGGCCACGCGCAACTGGACGACCACCGAGGCGACGTCATCGTCGAGGGCGCCGGACACTGGGTGCAACAGGAAGCGGCCGACGAGGTCAATCGGGCTCTGCTCGACTTCCTCTCCGACACGACGCCGGCAACGGCCACCACGCAAGCTGGAGCATCATGAGAGCAGCAGTCCTCCGCAATGGTGAGATGGTCGTCCGCGACGATGCGCCCGAACCCACGCCCGGCGTCGGGCAAGTACTCGTCCAGGTGAAGGCCTGCGGCATCTGTGGCAGCGATCTGCACTTCGTCGACCACGGCGCTGAGATGCTGGAACTCGGCGACCAGATGAACGGCATGCCCGACCTCGGGACCATGGGCCCGCCCGCGACCGACCTCGGGCGCGACGTCTACATGGGCCACGAGTTCTCCGCCGAGATCCTCGACATCGGGCCCGACACCGACACGCTGCCGGTCGGATCGATCGTCACGTCGATCCCGGTCCTGATCGGCGCGACCGGCTTCCAACCGATCGTGTACTGCAACGACATCCCCGGCGGGTACAGCGAACGGATGCTGTTGTCGGCCCCGCTGCTCCTCGAGGTTCCGAACGGTCTCGACCCGGCGCTCGCCGCGCTCACCGAACCGATGGCGGTCGGCCTCCACGCCGTCAACCGTTCCGGCATCGTGCAGGGTGATGGCGCGCTCGTGCTCGGCTGCGGGCCGGTCGGGCTGGCGGTCATCGCCGCCCTCGCCCAGCGCGGCATCTCACCGATCGTCGCCTCGGACTTCTCGCCCGCGCGCCGTGCCATCGCCATGGCGATGGGTGCCGACGTCGTGTGCGATCCGGCCCAGGAACCCGCCTTCGACGTGTGGGCCCGCGAGGGAAAGAGCGCTCCCGTGGTGGTGTTCGAGGCCATCGGGGTGCCAGGCATTCTCAACCAGGTGCTGCGCGATGCTCCACACAGCGCGCGGGTGCTCGTCGTCGGCGTCTGCATGGGCCACGACACCGTCGTGCCCTTCTTCGGGATCAGCAAGGAACTCGAGGTGCGATTCGCGCTCGCCTACGACCCGCTGGAGTTCGGTGAGAGTCTGCGGGCGATCGCAGAGGGCGAGATCGATGTCACCCCGATGGTCACGGGGAAGGTGCCGCTCGAGGGTGTCCCAGCGGCGTTCTCCGACCTCGGTGACCCGGAGCAGCACTGCAAGATCCTCGTGACGCCGTGAGGCAGAGATCGCGGTGGCGTCGGCTCCAGTGAAGCGAGTTCGCATGGAGCGCGAGGAGCGGCGCGACCAGATCCTGCTGGTGGCGACACGACTCTTCGCGGAGCGTCCGTACAGCGAGGTGTCGGTCAACGACATCGCGGAGCAGGCGGGCATCGCCCGTGGGTTGATGCACCACCACTTCGGGTCCAAGCGCGACCTCTACCTCGAGGTGGTGCGCGCCGCCAGCCAGGTCCCCGAAGTGTCGGTCGACGCGTCAGCGCCGGGCGCGACCTGGAGTGCCGCTGTCGACGGGTTCCTCGCCGCGATCGAAAATCATCCCGACATGTGGATGAACGCGGTGAACGTCGGCGGCGCGGAACGCGACGACGAGGTCGCCGCCATCCTCGATGCCACCCGCGAGATCCTGGCGGATCAGACCCTCGCAGCGATCGGGCTCGCCGATCGTGCCGACGATCCGGTCGTACGCGCCTTCATGCGGGCGTGGGGCGGATTCGTGCAGGAGCTGACCGTCGAGTGGATCGGCCGGGAGCGCCTCGACCTCGATCGCGTTCGTACGGCGATGATCGCCACCCTCCCGATCCTCGTCGAACAGGTCCTCCCCCTGATCGACCGACCGAGCACGTGATGTCAGTCCAGGGGGACGGGAGGGTCGGTGACGCTGAGGTCGGCCCAGACGTCGTCGTCGGACATGCCCATGATCGCGTCGCGGACCGGTCCGGGGTAGTGCATGTTCGGCACCGACGGGTCGTGGTCGGGTTGGGCCACCGGCGTGTCAGGGCGTTCGAACCCGGTGGGTGAGATCAGCCGTTGGATCTCCTCGGCGCTGATCCCGCACAACGCCTGCACCTCGGGATCGATCCACTGGCGTTCGTCGATGGCGCTGCCGGTGCAGACCTCGAGGCTGAGGTTCTCCGGGCCGGCGAAGTAGATCGATTGGATCATGCCGTGGTCGATCGGGCCGAGCACCTGGATGCCATGGCTGCGGATGCGGTCGCGCATCGCCAGCACGTCGTCGAGCGAGTTGACGTTCAACGCCACGTGCTGCATCGTGCCGGCGGTGACCGGATCGCCGGCATTGCCGGAGTGGGTCACGCCCCACTGCGGCTCGGTCGGGTTGCCCGGCGCCTGCACGAACGCGACATAGCTGTCGTCCGCGAGCTCGACGAAGCCGTGAAACGTGTTCGGCACGCCGTGCATCCAGTAGAGCGCCCGCGTCGGACAGCCGAGCACCTCACCCCAGAACGTCAACTGCAGTTTCATGTCGGCGGTGGACAGCGCGAGGTGGTTGACGCCGTTGGGATGCAGGTCGGGCCGCGACCGCGTGTTGAAGGTGGACGGCGTCGCCTCGGTCTCGCGGTCGGTGATGCTCATGGCGCCAGTCCACCACACGTGGGTGTGGCAGCGCGTGCCGACCCCCGCTCCGCATCGAAACCTGAGGGTTCCGTCAGCTACAACTTCCGGTGTGAGCACGACGACGTTCGATCCCGATGCACTCCGCGAGAAGTATCGCGAGGAACGCGACAAGCGACTTCGCGACGCCGGCAACGAGCAGTACATCGAAGTCACCGGTGACTTCGAGCGGTACCTCCACGATCCGTACGTCGAGCCGCTCGAACGTGAGCCGCTGACCGACGAGGTCGAGGTGTTGATCATCGGCGGCGGCTTCGGCGGGCTGCTCGCAGGCGCGCGGCTGCGCGAGGCCGGCATCGACGACATCCGCGTCGTGGAGAAGGGCGGCGACTTCGGCGGCACTTGGTATTGGAACCGCTACCCGGGCGCGGCGTGCGACGTCGAGTCCTACGTCTATCTCCCGCTGCTCGAGGAGATCGGGTACATCCCGAAGGAGAAGTACTCCCAGGCCGCCGAGATCCTCGCCCACAGCCGGGCCATCGGCGAACACTTCGACCTCTACCGCAACGCCTGCTTCCAGACCGAGGTCACCGGCATGGAATGGGACGATGTCGACAACCGCTGGGTGGTCACGACGAATCGGGGCGACGCGATGCGCGCCCGATTCCTCGTCATGGCCAGCGGACCACTGCACCGGCCCAAGCTCCCCGGCATCGACGGCATCGAATCGTTCACCGGCCACACCTTCCACACCAGCCGCTGGGACTACGACTACACCGGCGGCGACTCCAACGGTGGCCTCGACGGATTGACCGACAAGCGCGTCGGCATCATCGGCACCGGCGCGACCGCGGTCCAGTGTGTGCCGCACCTCGGTGCCAGCGCGAAGGAGCTGTTCGTCTTCCAGCGCACGCCGTCCTCGATCGACGTGCGCGCCAACCGCCCGACCGATCCCGAGTGGGCCGCGTCGCTCGAGCCCGGGTGGCAGGAGCGGCGCATGGAGAACTTCAACAACCTGGTGTCGGGCATCCCCGAGTCCGAGGACCTCGTCGACGACGGCTGGACCGACATCATCGGCAACCTCTTGATCCGCATCCGCAACGGCAATGGCGACATGTCGCCCGAGGGCCTGGCGAACACGATGGAGATGGCCGACTTCGAGAAGATGGAACAGATCCGTTCACGGGTCGAGACCATCGTCAACGACCCCAACACCGCGGAAGCGCTCAAGCCCTTCTACCGCCAGTTCTGCAAGCGCCCGTGTTTCCACGATCAGTACCTCGACACGTTCAACCGGCCCAACGTGCACCTCGTCGACACCGAGGGTCGCGGCGTGAAGCGCATCACCGAGACCGGGATCGTCGTCGAGCAGCGCGACGAGACCGGCGCGCTCGTCGAGGTGGAGCACGAGGTCGACTGCCTCATCTACGCGACCGGTTTCGAGGTCGGCACCGACTACACGCGTCGCGCCGGCTACGAGCTCCACGGTCGCGACGGCATGACACTCACGGAGAAGTGGCACGACGGCGCGTCGACACTGCACGGCATGCACACCCGTGACTTCCCCAACTGCTTCATCTTCAGCAACGTGCAGTCGGGCTTCACGGTCAACTTCCCGCACATGCTCAACGAGCAGAGCAAGCATCTCGCCTACATCCTCGGCGAGGCCAAGGAGCGCGGCGTGACCGTCATCGAGGCCGATGCCGACGCCGAAGCTGCATGGGTCGACACGATCGTCGGGCTGTCGCAGATGAACCAGCGCTTCCTGGAGTCGTGCACGCCCGGGTACTACAACAACGAGGGCAAGCCAGGTGACCGCAGCGTGAAGAACGGGAGCTACGGCGCCGGTTCGATCGCGTTCATCAAGGTGCTGGAGGACTGGCGCGCCTCGGGCGATCTCCCCGGACTCGAACTCTCCACACCGACCTGACCCACGACGGTTCGGTGTCAGCCCACGTCGCCGTCGCGCGTTGCGGCTGCCCCAGTGCCGCGGCGAGGGTCAGTCGGTGTTGCCGCCGACAGCCCAGATGTGATTGTCGTAGTAGTCGGCGAGGCCGGACTCGATCTGCTCGACGGTGGCGTCGGTGCCGATGTGGTCCTTCAGGATCGCCGCACCGGACGGCTTCGCGTCGCCCGTCGGCCATGATTCGGTGTTCCACATCTGGCTGCGCCGCAACGCGGCACCGCACTGGATGTAGCACTCGTGCACGGTGACGACGACGGCGGTCTTCGGGAAGCGGTCGCCGATCCGGCAGGCCTCGAGCACCTCGGGATCCTGCACCAGTCGAGCTGCCCCCCACAGCCGCAGCGTCTCCTCGACGCCAGGAACGACGAAGACCAGGCCGATCTCGGGCCGCACGACGATGTTGCCGAACGAGTCGAGCCGGTTGTTGCCGGTGAGGTCACCCCAGGCGAGGTGGTGCTCGTCGAGTACGCGGACGAATCCTGGCGGACCGCCACGCGGCGACGCGTCCGAACGGCCATCGGTCGCCGTGGCCAGGACCATGAACGGTGAGCGGGCGATGAAACCGGCAGCTCCCTCGTCGACGTGGTCGATCACCTTGTCGATCACGGTCTGGCCGGGTTGGCGATAGACGGTGCGAAGTTGCTCCTGGTCGGTGATCTGCCGTGCGGTGTCCATGTGTCCGATCCTGTCTGTCCGCTGATGCCCGAGTGCGTTAGGCGAGCCTAACGTACTCCGGGTCCGCGTGGGTCGGGCCAGCCTGGGGGGATGACGGCGATCGTGCTCCGTCGTCCACCCGAACACGAACGGGCCGGTCGGGAACTCAGCGCGCTGCAGCAGCGGTCGGGTTGAAGCGGCTCGGATCGATCGTGATGAACGTGGCGGTCGACCGTGCCAGCACCCGCTCGGTCTCGGCCACGACGAGCTCGCCGGTCATGTACAACTTGCGGCCGTCGTGCCGGTCGAGCCGCACACGGCACAGCAGCGGCACCCCGATCGGCACGCCCGCTTCGTAGCGAACCCACAGCTCACCGGTGAACGCGGACAGTGCGTTGACCTGGAGGACGAAGCCGAACACGTCGTCGAACAGCGCGGCGACGATGCCGCCGTGGCTGCGCTCCGGCGCCCCTTCGTGCGCGGCGCGCAGCGTCAACGAGGCGACCGCGTCCTTGCCGGCTCGCCGCACCTCGATGTCGAGGCCCCACGGGCTGGCTCGCCCGGAGATGGGGCGCTCGTCGTACGACGTCATGATCGCACCGTCCGGCGGCGGCTCACCGAACTGGCCGTCGCGTCGCACTTCGCCGCGCGTCCTCGGGGTTCCTTGGTCGAGTCGCGCCGTCAGCGCGTCGAGCGTCGACGCGACCTCGTCGAGCAACTCCTGTGCAGCGTGGTGACCGACGAGCGCATGGCCGATGTCGCGAATCGATCGACCTGCGGCGGCTCGGGCCTGGCCGATCGGATCCGGGTGGTCTGTCTGGGCCACGTGCATGAGGGGATCGAGATGCGCATCGGACACGGCGCCGACCCTACGCGTCACTCGATGAACGGGCAGTGGCGGCACCCTTGTGCGCAACAGTCGCCGCGGTCGAGCAGCGTCTGAGACGTGAGCGCGAACAAGCCGCTGACGGGATCGACGTACCCGAGTGCGCCGGCCGAGAGCGCGGCGTCGTGCGCGGCGATGATCTCGTCGCGGCGGGGATGATCGAGGGCGAGGCGACTCGGATGTGGCTCGTGCAGGGAACGTGGCATCGGGCGATCTCAGCCGAGCCGGCGTCCGAACAGCACGTGGTGCTCGTCGCGCAGCAGCTGGGTGAACCCGACGGTGCGATAGAAGCCGATCGCTCGCTCGTTGCGCGGGGACACTCCGAGATGGACCCCGGGTGACCCGGCGTCGGTGAGCGAGTCCAGCAGGTGCTCGATCATCCTCCGACCGTCGCCACGCCCCTGCGCCTCCGGGAGCAGGTCGATGTGGAGATGTGACGGGTAGTCGCCGACGAATCGCTCGTCGGCGAGCGACGGGTGGTGGAGCAGGTACACCGCCACCCGGTCTGCCGCCGCGGGACGATCGACGCCGGTCGGATAGCGCTCGCGCAATGGCGGCCACCACTCCCGCTCGAGCGTCGCCTCGAACGATCGCGAGTCGCGTGCGCCCAGCACGTAGCCGACCGGCGTGTCATCGTCGATCAGGACGTAGGCGTGCTCCGGTTGATGCGCGACATACGCGCCACCCCAGACGTGGCCAGGCAGCCGGCGATCTCCGTAGAGGTGGGTTGCGTCGTTGCCGGAGTCGGCCGTGCGGAGACAGATGTCGTAGATCGCGTCGTTGTCGCGCTCCTCGACCGGACGGATGCGGTGGGTCACAGGTCGGCCACCGTGACCAGCTCGATGCCGCGCCGTTCGATCACGGCGCGCACAGCCGGGTCGGTGAGCGCGGCGAGATCGGCGACGCGCCACGTCTCGGCCCACACGATGTCCGGATGGTCGGGGCTGCAGATCGCCCGCAGTTCCTCGCTCGCGACACCGGGATGGGTGAGCACGAAGTGGACGCCGTCGCCGGCGCGATCGAGCCAGTCGACGAACCGACTCGTTCGGGAGTCGAGGTCCGTTGCCGCGGCCATCGACAGCACGTAGATGGAATCGAAGGAGTGGTGCGGGTCGATGCCCGGATACATGAACCGAACGCCGAGTTCCTCACACATCGCTCCATACGCCGACGCGACCGACACCCCCATGTGCGGATCGACGTAGGACAGCCGCAGCCCGGCAGCAGTCGCGCGTGCCGCCTGCACCCGCAACTCGGCGACACCGTCGTCGACGTCGATGCGCGCCGCGGCTTCCTCGACGGTGCGCGGCATCGTCCCATCGTCGAGGCGCAGCGACGCCCCGGTCGACAGCGGTGCCCAACGCAGGTAGTCCCACTCGCAGGTGAACGTGGCATGGAGCCCGGTCGTCACACCGGTCCGGAGCGCCATCGCCGCCCCCTCCTCGAACCACGGCGTCGGCGCCATCACCGAGGTCTGGGTCACGATCCCGTCGACGATGGCGTGTTCGATCCCCTCGTTGACCGCCCGGCACATGCCCAGATCGTCCGCCTGCACCACGAGTCGAACGCGTCCCATCGCTCGGACACTAGAACGATGCTCGCGTCGCGGTGTTGCCAGGGGTCGCAGAGCGTGGTGGACTTCGGGAACGATGAGCAGCATTCCCGATCGCCCGAACACGGCACTGATGGTGATCGACGTGCAGAACGCCGTCGTCGCCGGTGCACACCGACGCGACGAGGTCATCGCGACCATCGACGAACTCGTCGGACGGGCGAGAGCCGCCGACGTCCCGGTCATCTGGGTGCAGCACCAGGATGACGAGTTGGCCGCCGACACCGACGGGTGGCAGTACGTCGCCGAACTCCAGCGGGTCGATGGCGAGGCCTTGATCCCCAAGTCGTACGGCGACTCGTTCGAGGACACGGCGCTCGAGTCGGAACTGGCGCGCCGAGGCGTCGGTCGGGTCGTCGTCACCGGAGCGCAGACCGACGCGTGCATCAGATCGACCCTGCACGGAGCGTTCGTACGCGGGTACGACACGGTGCTCGTCAGCGACGCCCACACGACCGAAGACCTCTCCGAGTACGGCCTGCCGGCACCCGACAAGGTGATCGCCCACACGAACATGTACTGGCGGTGGCAGGCAGGGCCCGGGCGCACGGCCTCGGTCGTCGCCGCCGCCGACGTCGACTTCGCCGGAGCGGGCGTGGTGTCGTCGTGACCGGTCCGATGGACACGATGGAGCAACGGATGCGCGCACTCGCCGCTGACGGCTGGGTCGAGCAACTGTCCGTCGTCGACGACGGTGTCCGCTGCGATGCGTGCGGGTGTTGGGCCGCCCCCGAGGACGCGGTCGTCGACGAGGTCGACCGGTTCGAAGGCGCCAGCGATC
>JBAWHL010000317.1:0-3907 GCA_049593815.1 Ilumatobacteraceae bacterium
GGTGCCGGTGTCCGAAGCTCGTGTCGGATCGCCGCGTCCGAGCATCCGTGTCCGGGCGCGACGTCGTCCCGCCGGAGGGGGGTCGGGGGGACGACGTCGTTTGGACATCACATGAGCAGGAGTTGGGCGGCGACGATCACCCGGCCAATCTGGGGCTCGGTGCCGTGTAGCGGTGGAGTGGCGGGTAGCCGATGGCGGCGGCCCGCTCGGTGACGACGCGCATCAACTCGTTGGCGACTCCGCGACGCCGGAAGGAGTGCACCACCGCAACGGCGACGGCGCCGTCGTTGGCGACGGCAGCCAGCGCGATCAGCCGCGCTCCGCTCATCACGCCGAGTCGCATCACGCGATCGGCCCCGAGCTGATCGATCACGGCGGGGGACGGGGTGCGACTCAGGGCGGGACCGCGTTCGACGCAGCGGTGTTCGTTGCGGAGCTCGTCGAGGAAGCCAGCCAACCGACCGTGCATGCTCGGGTGGTCGACGGCGATGACGAGGAGTTCGGCCGTGTCCATGGGGAGCAGTGTCGTCCCCGTGCGTGACGACGATGTTTCCGCAGCGTCAGCGTTCGATGACGGGCGACCTGTCGCGGCCGCAGTGCCCGCCACGACCGATGTCAGTTGGCGTCGCGGAGAGCTTCCACGAGTGGTGCCATCGCCTCGAGCGCGGCGAGGACCTCGTCGCGCGGTCCCTGCGGGAGGCCGAACACCGCGCGTGACACGCCGCTGGCGGCGAGTTCGAGCAGCTTGGCCTCGTCGGGCGGCGCGGCGAACAGACCGATCTCCACGGTTGCCGGATCGCGGCCGATGTCATCGCACGCGGCGCGGACGGCGTCGAGCTTGCCGATCGCGTGGCGTCCGCCGATCGGCATCCAGCCATCACAGAACTCGGCGATGTCGGCGGCGGTCTTCGGTCCGGCGTCGCCGCCGAGGATGATCGGCGGATGGGGCTGCTGGACGGGCTTGGGCCATGACCAGCTCGGCTCGATCCTGACGTGCTCGCCGGTGAAGGATGCTTCGTCGTTGGTCCACAGTTCGCGCATCGCCAGGATGTTCTCGCGCAGGATCGCCCGCCGTTCGCCGTAGGCGGTGCCGTGGTGGGCCATCTCCTCCTTGTTCCACCCGTACCCGATCCCGAAAAGGAAGCGTCCATTGCTGAGGGCATCGACGCTCGCCACTTGCTTGGCGGTGTGGATCGGGTCGCGCTGCGCGACGAGGCAGATGCCCGTTGCCAGCTTCAGCGTGGTGGTGACCGCCGCGCAGGCGCCGAGTGCGACGAACGGGTCGTGGGTGCGCCAGTAGAACTCGGGCAGGTCGGGTGCGCCCTCGCGGCCGCCCCACGGCGTCGCGCGGCTCGTCGGAATGTGGGAGTGCTCGGGAAACCAGAGCGACTCGTAGCCGTGAGCTTCGACCTCCCGAGCGAGTTCGATCGGATCGATGGTCTGGTCGGTGGGGAAGATCTCGACACCTACATGCATGTCGGCGACCGTACCCCTCGCCGTCGGTCACGCTGGCACCGCACCGCACCGCACCGCACCGCACCGGTACCGCACCGGCACCGCACCGGCATGGTGTCCGTGCCTATGGTTCCGGTCATGGCGTTCGAAACGGTGACGGGATACTGCTGGCCGCAATCGGTGACACCCGGGGAGCGTGTGGGCCTGCACATGTCCTCGGCCCGAGGGCTCGACGTGTCGGTCGAGATCGCCCGCATCGGCGTGGAACGTGACGTCGTGTTCAGCGACGAGGCCGTACCCGCCGACGATCATCCGACACCCCCAGATGCATTCGAACGCGGATGCGGCTGGCCCGCGGCGAGCGAGATCAGCGTCGGCGCCGGATGGCGTTCGGGGTACTACGAGGTCGTCATGACCATCGACGTGGACGGCCGAACGCGGCGCAGCCACGCCTTCTTCGTCGTGCGTCCCGAGCCGGGGTCAGGGCAGGCCTCGATCCTGCTGGCACTCGGGACCAACACCTGGCACGCGTACAACGACTTCGGTGGTCGCAACCTCTACACCGGCGGCACGGCGGCGGCGCTGCAGCGGCCGATGGCGCCCGGCTATCTCTTCAAACCGCCGGGCGCCGGGCAGCGTGTGACCTCGCTCTTCCCGCCGGATCCGCAGTCGGCGAGCCACGTCGGCTACCTCCGGATGAACCACCTCTCGCCGTACGCCGGGTCCGCCGGGTGGCCGAACTGGGAGCTGCCGTTCGTGCAGTGGGCCGAACGCGAGGGCTACGACTTCGACGTGGTCACGAACGCCGACCTGGAGGAGCATCCCGAACTGCTCGCCGAGTCGTCGGCGTGTCGCCTGTTCCTGTCCGTCGGCCACGACGAGTACTGGTCCGGTCCGATGCGCGACACCATCGAGGCCTTCATCGCCCGTGGGGGGAACGCCGCGTTCTTCTCGGGGAACACGTCGTTCTGGCAGGTGCGGATGGAGGACCCGACCGGCGACGACGGCTCGGGACCGGCGACGACGATGGTCGGGTACAAGGGGTTCTTCAAGCGCGACCCGGTGTTCGACACCGACCGTCAGGCCGAACTCACCACGATCTGGTCCGACCATCTGCTGGAACGTCCGGAGAACCACATGACCGGCGTCAGCTTCAGCCGCGGCGGCTACCACCGGATCGGCAAGCGGGTCACGAACGGGGCGGGCGGATACACCCTGCATCGGGCCGATCACTGGATCTTCGACGGCACCGGCCTCGACTACGGCGACGTTCTGGGCGCAGGAGCGTCGATCGTGGGCTACGAGTGCGACGGTTGCGACTTCACGACCCGTGACGGACTGCCCTATCCGACGGGCTCCGACGGGACGCCGCTCGACTTCGAGATCCTCGGGAGTGCGCCGGCCGCGCACTTCACGCGCACCACGGCGTCACGACCTCCGGCGCCGCACGAACCGGCCGAGGACGAGTTCATCGCGTCGCGCCTGTTCGACACGCGCGACCCCGCAGCGGTCGAACGCATCGCGCACGGACACGCCATCCTGGGCACGTACGTGTCAGCTGGCGGTGGCACGGTGATCACGTCCGGCTCGACCGACTGGGTCTGGGGTCTCGCGGAACGTGACCGTCACGTCGAGACGATCACGCGCAACATCTTCGACCGGCTGGGCTGACGTCGGGCCGGTCAGGCGGGGGAGAGCGCCTCGAGTGCGTTCCAGTCGGGCTCGGTCCGGCTGGTCGTCGACAGCGGCTGGACGCAGACGTGGTCCGCCCCGGCGTCGTAGTGGGCCTGCACGCCCGCACGAATGGCGTCCTCGTCCCCCCATGGAATGATCCGGTCGACGAAGCGATCCGCTCGCTGTTCGATCTCGTCGTCGGTGAAGCCGAGTCGGATCCAGTTGTTCCGATAGTTGGGCAGCCCGGCATAGATGGCGATGGCTGCGTTCGCCGTCGCGCGCGCCTGCTCGGGATCGGTGCAGAGCACGACCTTCTGCTCGACGCACAACAGCTTGTCGGGGCCGATCGCCTCGCGGGCCAGCACGGTGTGGTCCGGCGTGGTGAAGTACGGGTGGGCGCCATCGGCGGCGGTCGCGGACAGCTCGAGCATCTTCGGTCCGAGCGCCGCGAGGAGTCGCAGCGGTGTGTCCTCCGGCTTGATCGAACCGAACGGAGAGGCGTCCATCGCTGCCAGGTACTCGCGCATGGTCGTCAGCGGCTTTGAGTAGTCGAGACCGCGGAGCCCTACGACGAGCGGGCCATGGCTGACGCCGAGCCCGAGCACGAATCGGCCGCCGGTCTGCTCGCCGAGCGTGTTCGACGCCTGCATCATCGGTCCGGGATGACGATGGAAGATGTTGGCGATGCCGGTCGCGAACTGCAACGTCTCGGTTTGCGTCGCGAGCCAGGCGATGTGGGCGAAGGGGTCGCGCCCGACGGTGTCGGGCAACCAGAATG
>JBAWHL010000318.1:0-1620 GCA_049593815.1 Ilumatobacteraceae bacterium
AGGTTCTGCTTCTCGTTGAGGTAGATGGCAAGCACGGGGCGAGACGATAGCGGAGCCATCATCGCCAGTAGCCTTTGGCCCCATGTCCCGCAGCTACATCGTGCGCACGTACGGGTGCCAGATGAACGAGCACGACTCCGAGCGCATTTCGGGTCTGCTCGAGGCTGATGGACTCGTGCGCGTCGAGTCGGAAGCCGATGCCGACGTGGTCGTGCTCAACACGTGCTGCATCCGCGAGAACGCCGACAACAAGCTCTACGGCAACCTCGGTCACCTCAAGACCTGGAAGGGCGAGCGAGAGGGCCGCCAGATCGTCGTCTCGGGATGCCTGGCACAGAAGGACCAGGAGCAGGTGGCCAAGCGGGCGGGCCACGTCGACGTGGTCATGGGCACCCACAACGTCCACCGAGCGGCCGAACTCCTCGAGGCCGCTCGCTCCTCCGACGCTCCGATCACCGAGATCCTCCAGGAAGCGGTCATCGACGATCACGCGATGTTCCCGTCGACGCTGCCGGCGCGGCGCGAGACGTCCTACAACGCATGGGTCACCATCCAGATCGGGTGCGACAACAACTGTGCGTTCTGCATCGTCCCGGCGGTGCGCGGCACCGAGATCAGCCGTCCGTTCGCCGACATCGTGACCGAGGTCAACACCCTTGCTTCCGAAGGGGTCACCGAGGTGACCCTCCTCGGCCAGAACGTCAACAGCTACGGCCGTGACCTGCAGCTGGCGGCACGCCAGGCCGGCGACCAGTCGGCTCGGCTGCGCCCGTTGTTCAATGACCTGTTGCGCGATGTCGGCGCCGTCGACGGGATCCGCCGGGTCCGCTTCACGAGCCCACACCCGAAGGACATGCGCCCCGAGACCTTCGAAGCGATGGCTGCCACGCCTGCGGTCTGCGAACACCTCCACTACCCCTTGCAGTCCGGCAGTGATCGGGTGCTCGCCACGATGCACCGTGGTTACACCGCCGAGCGCTACCTGACGCGCCTCGCCGAGGCCCGCCGGACCATCGCGGACCTCGCCGTGTCGACCGACATCATCGTCGGGTTCCCGGGCGAGACCGAAGCCGACTTCGAGCACACGCTCGAGGTGGCCGCTGAGGCCGAATACGACTACGCGTACACGTTCATCTTCTCGCCGCGGGCTGGCACCGAGGCGGCCGACATGGAGGCCGACTTCGTCGACCCTGCCGTGGTGAGTGAGCGCTTCGAGCGTCTCCGGCTCGTCGTCGAGCGTTCCGCCCTGCGTCGCCACGAGGCGCGAGTCGGTCGAGTCGAGGAGGTCCTCGTGGAGGGGCCGAGCAAGCGGAACCCCGGGGTCACGAGCGGGCGAACGCGGCAGAACAAGCTCGTCCACTTCGTGCCGCCGCGGGCGCTGCGCACGGGGAGCTATGCGACGGTGCGGATCAACCGCGCTGCGCCGCACTTCCTCGAGGCGGACTTCGTCGAGTTCATCTCCGAACCGACGCACAAGTTGCGCATCCCCGTCGCCGCGCTGTGAATCGGCGGCCGGGTAGCGTCGTGGCAATGAGCGAGCCAGATGTCGACCTGCAGTTGGCGGAATATCGCGCCAGCATCGACAACATCGACGCGGCATTGGTGCACCTCCTCGCCGAG
>JBAWHL010000319.1:0-12261 GCA_049593815.1 Ilumatobacteraceae bacterium
GGGGTTGTTCAGCGCCCGGTCAGGCGCGAACGACGGTCGGCGCTGACGCCGAGCCGAGCAGCACCGACACCAGGATGCCGAGTGGGAGCGCGCCCCAGTAGCTCAGCCCGAGGCCCAAGTTGCCGAGGAAGAGCATCAGGAGCCAGGTCGCCGGGAACGTGGCGACCAGGAAGATGACGAGGGCGGCCAGGAGACCTTTGAGCATTGTGTTCTCGATTCAGTTGACGTCGGTGCTGGTGGTCCAGGTCACCGGGACCGGCTCGATGTGCCGATTCCTCTCCAAAATGTAGTGAGCGCGCTAGCGTGCGGCCGTGCTCATAATGGCGATCCTTTGTGCAGGAATGATGATCGGCGCTCTCGCGCAGCTCATCCTCGGTCGGAACGGTCAGCGTGTCGACTGGACCATGGCGCTCTTCGCCGGGTTCGGTGGGTCGTTCGTCGGCGGGTTGGCGTTCAGCCTCGTCGCCGGTGACGGTCTGGACATCAAGCCGAGCGGAATCATCGGCTCGATCATCGGTGCCCTCGTCATCACTGCCGTCTGGCAGTGGTACGCCGCCAAGAAGAAGCGCGAGACGCGCGAGGCGGAGAAGAAGGCCGCTCGCTCCGGAAAGCATCACTGAGCTCCTGAGGCCATGAGTCCCGACGTGTCGTCATCCACGCCGAGGTCCGTGGCCATTCGGCAGTGGGGCACGTCGGCGTGGATGCTCGTCGGCGTCGTGGTCTTCGCGTCGCTCGTGGTCGGTGCCCTCGGCGCCGTGTCCGGCGTCGTGGTCCCCCTGACGATCGCGGCGCTCATCGGCATCATCGCCAGCCCACTCGTCGACTACATGAACCGCTTCGCGGTGCCTCGGTTGTTCGGCGCGCTGTTCGTCATGCTCGGGCTCATCGTGATCTTGGTCGGCTCCATCGCCATCTCGGTGCGTGGAGTCATCGACCAGAGCGATGAGATCAGCCAACAGGTGACCGCTGGGGTGGCGGCGATCGACGACTGGCTCGACGACCACAACATCGACGTCGGCACGCCGAGCGACCAGGTCGACGGTCTCAGCGATGCCGGTCGCTCGTGGGTCGGGGGGCTCGCCTCCTACGCATCGACGATCTTCTCCGGTCTGTTGGCGTTCCTCGTCGGCGGGTTCCTCGCGCTGTTCTTCACCTTCTACGTGCTCTCGGACTGGCACCGACTGCGCGATTGGGTCGGGAGCCACCTCGGGGTGCCGCCGGATCTCGGCAGCGCCATCGTCGACGACGTGACCGGACTCATCCGGCGTGGGTTCTACGCGCTGAGCCTGTCCAGCCTCGTCACCGCGATCCTGATCGGCGCGGCGATGCTGATCCTCGACGTACCGCTGGCGTTCACCGTGGCGATCGTGACCTTCGTGACCTCCTACATTCCGTACCTCGGCGCCATCCTGTCGGGGGCGTTCGGCTTCCTCGTCGCCCTCGGCTCGAGCGGGATCTCCGACGCGATCATCCTGCTGGTCGTGATCCTGGTGGTGCAGAACATCGTCCAGACGATCGTCGGCAACCGGCTGACCAGTACGACGCTCGCGCTGCATCCGATCGCCAACCTGATCTCCACGATCGTCGGTGCCGCGCTGGCCGGTCTGCTGGGGGCGATGCTGTCGGCGCCGCTGCTTGCCGCGGTCATCGCGGTGCATCGCCGGGTCCGTGACTACGAGCCGTCGCTGCCGGGTGCGGCCGCCGCGCCGGCCGACGCGGGCACATGACCGGCAACTCGACGCCGGGGCTGGTCTGCGCCCACCACCACCTGTATTCGACGTTGGCCAGGGGCATGCCCGCACCGCCGCAGACACCCACGACGTTCCTGCAGGTCCTGGAGCAGGTCTGGTGGCGTCTCGACACGGCACTCGACCTGGAGATGCTCGAGTGGTCAGCGAAGCTCGGTGCGCTCGAAGCGCTCGAGGCCGGCTGCACGGCGATCATCGACCATCACGAGTCGCCCAACGCGATCGAAGGCTCGCTCTCGGTGATCGCCGACGCCTGTGCCGAGGTCGGTGTGCGCGTGAACACCTGTTATGGCGTGACCGATCGCCACGGCGCTGACGGCGCACGACGCGGCCTGGAGGAGAACGAGCGGTTCCTGACCAGCGGTGGCCGAGGCATGGTGGGCGTGCACGCTGCGTTCACCTGCTCCGATGACACGCTGGCCGCAGCGGCCGACCTGGCCGTGCGACACGGCGTCGGGGTGCACATCCACGTGGCGGAGGGTCCCGACGATGCTGACGCTGCGGAACGACTCGACGGGCTGACGGCGGACGGGTGGATGCTGATCCACGGTGTGCACCTCCCGACCGACCACGCGCTGCGCGGCACGATCGTCCACAACCCGCGGTCGAACATGAACAACGCCGTCGGGTATGCCGCACCTCGTCGATTCGCGAGCCCCGTTGCGCTCGGGACCGACGGCATCGGGGCCGACATGATCGCCGAGTTCCAGCTCGCGTTCGTCGCCTCGCGCGCCGACGACGTCACCGTTGGACCCGACGTCGCGTGGTCGTGGCTCGAACAGGGGTGGGAGTTGTTCCCCGAGGCCCGCGCGGACACGGTCACGTGGTCCTACGACCCCATGGAGCCGTGGCAGCTGGCCTACACCCCGACGGTGCGGGCGGTCGACGTCGACATCGACGGCGAACCCGCGCTCCGCAACGGGCGTCCGACCCGCGTCGACCCCGACGAGATTCGCGCCAGAGCCGCCGAACACGCCGCCCGCCTCCACGCCCGCCTGTGACACCCCGAGTTCGTCGGGAGCGGTTCGGGTGGGTCAGGTGACGACGACGGTGGTGCCGATGTCGGCGAAGGCCCACATGAAGTCGGCGTCTTCGTTCGCCTGGCGCTGACAACCGCCGGAGAGGCGGGTGCCGAGTTCGTCGGAGGTCTGATACACCGAGTTGTCCGACACGTGGAGCGGAATGGCGTGGAATCCGATGTGGCCGATCTCGGTCTTCTGGTAGCGGATCATGTTCGGCAGCCAGGCCTGTCCGTTCCACGCCGTCGACATCTCCGAGCGGCTGTACACGGTGTGGGTGCCCGGCATCTCGTTCATGTACTTGCTGCCCGACACGAGCCACGAGCGGATGATCTGGCCGTCCTCGCCGACCGCCCACACCCGCTGCCCGGCACGGTCGTAGACGACGCGTCGGCCCGAACCGGAGCCCTCGGGCAGTGGGGGAGCATCGCTGCCGGTGCTGGCGACCACCGAGAGCGGATAGCCCATCGAATCCATCGCACCGGGCGCCGGCGGCGGTGTGTGCACCACGAGCGAGGCCTCGTCCGGCCAGATTCCCAGCTCGATGGCGCTCTCTCGGCCGACGATGCCGTCGACGAACAGCCCCTCGTCTTCCTGGTATTGCATGGTCGCACGCAGCGTGGCGTCGTCGAAGACGCCGGAGGCGGTGCCGGAGTAGTAGCCCTGCTCGGCGAGTGCCTCCTGCAGGCAGGTGACGCCGGTCCCCTCGGAGCCGAGTCGAATCGACAGGGCACCGATCGTGCAGCCACCGTCGGCACGCTCGGACTCGACCTCGGCTTCGGGCTCGAGTTCGTTCTGTCCGAGGTTGCCCTCGAGGTCGGGAAGTGCAGCGGCCTGGATCACGTCGCCCGCCGGTGCAGCGGCGCTGTCGTCGGCGGTCTCGCTGCCAGCTGCGGTGGAGACGATCGTCTCGGGCTCGTCGGAGCTGCCCGCGGTCACGATGGCGCCGATCGTGGCGGCACCGAGCACGGCGGCGACCGCCACGGCGAGGATCGTTCGGCGATGGTCTCCCGGACCGGGCCCGTGCGGCTCGTGCGCGAGATGGCCGGGTTGAGGCCAGGGGTTGCGGGCCGGTGCCTGCGGGTCGGTCTCGACCGTTGCCGTCATGACCACAGAGGCTACCGAACTGTCGTGGCGCGCGGCTGCCGGGAGGGCACGGGCATCGCGATGGTCCGAATCTCAGCCGTCGCGACCGACCGGCCAGACTGAGGGCAATGGACTTCGACCTGCCACCCGACGATCATCCCACCCGAGCGCTGGTGCGGGCGTGGCTCGCCGAGAACCCTGCACCGACGGCACGCGAGCTGGCCGAAGCGGGATACGTCGTGCCGCACTGGCCGCGTCCGTGGGGGCTCGAAGCGGATCCGATCGACCAGCTGGTCATCGACGACGAACTGGACAAGGCGGGCGTGCGGCGGCCGGGCAACGCGATCGGCATCGGATGGGCGGCACCGACGATCCTGCTCGCTGGAACGCCCGAGCAGCACGCGCGGTACCTGCCGAAGATCTTCAGCGGCGAGGAGGTCTGGTGCCAGCTCTTCTCCGAGCCCGACGCCGGGTCCGACCTCGCCAACCTCGCCACGCGGGCGGTGCGCGACGGCGATGAGTACGTCATCAACGGGTCCAAGATCTGGTCGAGCGGTGCACACCACTCCCAGCTCGGCATCCTGATCGCCCGCACCGACCCGGACCAGCCCAAGCACAAGGGCATCTCCTACTTCATCTGTCCGATGGACCTGCCCGGCATCACGATGAGTCCGATCGTCGACATGACCACGGCCCATTCGTTCAACCAGGTGTTCTTCGACGACGTGCGGATTCCCGCATCGCTGCTCGTCGGCGAGGAGGGCGACGGCTGGAGGCTGGCGAAGGTGACGCTGTCCAACGAACGGGTCTCGTTGTCGTCTGCTGGTTCGCTGTGGGGATCCGGCCCGTCGGCGCAGGACCTCCTCGAGCTCGCACGGGAACAGGGAGGCATCAGCGATCCGGTCCTTCGCGAGCGCGCCACCCGCCTCCACACCGAGGCCGAGCTGCTCCGACTGAACCGAATGCGCAGCCTGAGCGCCACCCTGCAGGGCAAGACCCCGGGGCCCGAGGCGTCGATCCAGAAGATCATGGCCGACGAGCACGGCCAGCACGTGATGGAGTTGGCCAAGGACCTCGCGGGTGCCGACGGCATGCTCACGGGCTCGGGCGTGGCGGGGCGTCTCCCGTCGACGTCGCAGAACGGGCCGACCGAGAACAACCTCCAGGACGACCGCGCCTTCCCCGCTGTCGAGCCGGTCTGGCACTACGGCTACCTCTTCAGCCCGGCGCTGACGCTCGGCGGTGGCACGTTCGCGGTGCAGCGCAACATCGTCGGGGAGTTCGTCCTCGGGTTGCCCCGCGAGCCGAATCTCGAGCGCGGCCTCACCTGGTCGGAGGCCCGGGCGGCGAAGCTCTGAACGGACACCAGCGAGCGCTACGGTCTCAGCCGTGACAGACGGCACGGGACTCGACGGCGACAACGTGGGCTTCGGCATCGACATCGGCGGATCGGGCATGAAAGCGGCCGTGGTCGATCTCGACTCCGGAGCGCTGGTCACCGAACGGCACCGCATCCCGACCCCGCAACCGGCGACGCCCGACGCGATGGCACAGGTCGTGCGCCGACTGGTCGAGCACGACGGATGGACCCGTCCACTCGGGGTGGCCTTCCCAGCGGTCGTCGACCACGGCGTGGTGCACTCCGCCGCCAACATCGACGCGACCTGGGTCGGCGTCGATGCCGACGCGGTGTTCTCGCAGGCGTGCGGCCTCGACGTCGCGATGGTCAACGACGCCGATGCGGCCGGGGTCGCCGAGATGCGTTTCGGGGCGGGCAAGGACGTCGGCGGTGTCGTCATCATGTTGACGTTCGGTACGGGCATCGGATCGGGGCTGTTCGTCGACGGCGTGCTCGTCCCGAACACCGAACTCGGCCATCTCGAACTCGACGGTCACGACGCGGAGACACGCGCCGCAGCGAGCGTTCGCGAACGGCACGACATGAGCTGGAAGCACTGGGCGCGTCGGGTCGAGAAGTACCTCCGCCACGTGGAGAAGCTGTTCTCGCCGACGCTGTTCATCGTCGGTGGCGGTGCCTCGAAGTCACACGAGAAGTGGGTTCCTCGCCTCGAGATCGACACCCCGATCGTGCCTGCGGTGATGCAGAACAGCGCTGGGATCGTCGGGGCGGCGCTGATGGCGCGACCCACCGACGACTGACGCGGTCAGACCATCGGTGGTGTCGGCTGGCTGCGGCTGCGGAACCAGAGCACGCCGACCGTCAGTGCCACGGTCGGCACCACGAAGAACAACATCACGTTGCCGTAGGAGTCGCGTGAGCCGTGATCGGTCGCGTCGAGCACGAGCCAGGTGAGGTACCCGGCGTACGCGCCGAGGAACACGATGCCCTCCCAGCGCTTGAGGACGTAGCCGTTGGAGAACATCGGCAGACAGGCGACCGCGACCGCGACCATCACGGGAATGTCGACCTGCACCGCGCTCGCGGCGACGGGGATGCCGTTCGAGATCGCCGCCGTGACACCGAGGACGGCCAGCAGGTTGAAGAGGTTGGAGCCGATCGCGTTGCCGACGGCCAGGTCACGCTGACCGCGCACCGCGGCGAGCACGGACGTGGCGACCTCGGGGAGCGAGGTGCCGATGGCGACCACGGTCAAGCCGATGACGAGGTCGCTGACGCCCAGCTCGGCAGCGATGTCGCTCGCCGCGCTGACCAACAACTGTGATCCGACCACCAGGAGCGCGAGGCCGGCGATCAGGTAGCCGAGGTCCGCGGCGACGGACGCCTTGGCGAGCGCCTCGGGGTCGAGCGCGTCGTCGTATTCGGTCTCGATCGCAGGCGTGGTCCCGCGGGTGGCGGAGATCACGGTCCACGTCACGTAGACGATCAGCGCCCCGAGGAGCACCAGCCCCTCGATCCGGCCCAGCTCTTCGTCGAGCGCGAACACGAGGACCAGGACTGATGCCCCGATCATGATCGGAACGTCGAGTCGCACGATCCGCTGGGCGACGAACAGCGAGCCGCCGATCGTGGCGGCCAGGCCGAGCACGAGCAACACGTTGGCGATGTTGGACCCGACGACGTTGCCGACGGCGATCGAACCAGCAGCGTCGCCGCCGCGGAGCGCGTCGCCGACGCTCACGGCGAGCTCCGGCGCACTCGTGCCGAACGCGACGACGGTCAGACCGATCACGACACCGGACATGCCGGTGCGGGCCGCGAGACGGGCGGCGCCGCGCACGAGTGCCTCAGCGCCGAGGACGAGGGCCACGAAGCCGACCAACAGCAGGGCGATCGTCGACACACTCATCAGCGCACCGAGGATACGGCGCTCGCTGCTGTGACCACCAGCTGGTCAGCCGAGTTGTCGGAGACTGGCGCGGAGTTCCTCGCGGTACGCGGTGGCGCGGCGGAGCTTGATGTCCTCGTAGCCGCGCACCTGGTCGGGCAGCTCGGCGATCCTGGTCGCCTCGGCGAGCGTGTCCGGGCTCAGCGTGCGGTCGAGCCGCGAGACCGCCGTGATGTACTCCGGGATCATCGCCCGTTCGACACGTCGCACCTTGGCCCAACGGAACGGGTCGGCGAACGTGCCGCGGACACCCGTCGCGGCACGCAGCGATCGCAGCATCGGGAGCGCGGTTCGCTTCAGTTCGATCTTGCGGTGCATGCCCAACGCCCGCAGCATCGGTGGGTGCAGGTGGTAGGTGACCGCGGCGCCCTTCCCGCCGATCGCGTCGTACTGGGCGCGGGCCTCGTCCGCGAGGAGCAGCCGGGCGACTTCGTATTCGTCCTTGTATGCCATCAGCTTGTGGAGGTTGCGGGCCACCGCCGCGGTGTACGCGGTCGAGTCGGCGTCAGCAGCGGTTTCCGCCCGTCGCGCGTTCGCGACCACGTCGCGGAATCGGTCGCTGTAGGCCTGGGACTGGTAGTCGACGAGGTCAGCAGCGAGCCGGTCGATGAGTTCGTCGAGGGTCTCGGGTCGCACGGCGACGGGGAGGTCAGCGGCACGTTCGACGGCCTCACGGTCGACGATCCACGCCCGACCCCACCGGAAGGCGGCGAGGTTCGACTCCACCGCCACACCGTTGAGGGTGATCGCCCGTTCGATCGCGTCGACCGGCACGGGCAGGGCGCCGTGTTGCACCGCGGCGCCGAGCAGCAGGATGTTGGCGGTCGTGGTGGAGCCCAGCAGGCCGGTCGCGAGTGCGGCGGCATCGAGGTAGCGATTGTCGTCGGCGCGGCTGACATCGTTGACGCGGTCGAGGAGCACGGCGCTCGCCGGCGGGGTGATGTCGGGGTGGGTGACCATCTGCCCGGTCGGCACGGCGTCGGTCGAGGCGACCATGACGGTGCGATCGGCGCGCACGCCGACGAGGTTGGACTCGCTCGCACCGACGAGGAGGTCGAACGCGAGGATGCAGTCGACGCCCGACACGTTGGCGTGGTTCGACGCTGCCGTCGACTCGGTCGCGATGCGTAGATCGCTGACGACGGGGCCGGCCTTCTGCGACAGGCCGGTCTGGTCCATGCCACGCACGTTGCGTCCGGCGAGCATCGCCGCGGTGCCGAGGATCTGGCTGACGGTGACCACGCCGGTGCCACCGATGCCGTTCATGCGCACCGTGAACTCGCCCGCGTCGACCAGCGGCGCGGACGGATCGGGAAGGTCGGTCGGCGGGACGGGGCGCGAGCGCGGCCGCTGCTTGGCGTTCGGGTCGACCTCGACGGTGGCGAACGACGGGCAGTCACCTTGGAGACAGGAGAAGTCGAAGTTGCACGACGACTGGTGGATCGTGGTCTTGCGGCCGTACGGGGTCTGCAACGGCTGCACCGAGAGACAGTTGCTCTTGTCGCCGCAGTCGCCACATCCCTCGCACACGCGCTCGTTGATGACGACGCGGAACCCCGGCGTCGTGACCGTGCCGCGGGCGCGTCCGCGCCGGTTCTCCGCAGCGCACGCCTGATCGTGGATCAGCACCGTCACGCCCGAAATCTCCGCGAGTTCGCGCTGGGCCTCGTCCAGGCGGGTGCGATCCCAGACGTCGACGCCGTCGGGCATCGAACCTCGCGGGTGGCGGTCGACGTCGTCGCTGGTGACGATCACGCGCTTGACGCCTTCCAGGAGGAAGAACGCTGCCAGTTCGGGCACCGTCATCTGCCCCTGCGGGTCCTGGCCGCCAGTCATCGCGACGGTCCCGTTGTAGAGCAACTTGTAGGTGATGTCGATGTCGGCAGCGACCGCGGCGCGCACGGCGAGCGACCCGGAGTGGAAGAACGTGCCGTCGCCGAGGTTCTGCACGAGGTGTTGGCGTTCGACGAACGGCGACATTCCGATCCACTGGGCGCCCTCGCTGCCCATGCAGGTCAACCCGACGATGTCGCCGACACGGTCGGGTTCCATCATCGCCACCATCGCATGGCAGCCGATGCCGCCCCCGACGAGCGTGCCCGGTTCGGCTCGCGTGCTGCGGTTGTGCGGGCATCCGGAGCAGTAGAACGGTGCCCGGTTCACCGTGAGCGGGATCCGGGGTCGTTTCGGTTCGATGAGGTCGTCGATCGGCCGGAGTCGATCACCGAGCCGCTGGGAGAGCCGAGCGTGCACGGGACGAAGCAACCGGTCGACGTCGAGGGTCCCGTGCCCGCCGACGAGCGACGCGCCGGTCTCGTCTCGCCGTCCCACGACTCGGGGGTGGTGCCCACCGTCGTAGAAGCAGCTCTTGAGCAGCTGTTCGAGCGTCGGGTTCTTCTCCTCGATCACGAGGACCTCGTCGAGTCCGTCGGCGAACTCGCGTGCCTGCGTCGGGTCGAGCGGCACCGGCATCAGGAGCTGGAACAAGCGGATGCCCGCTGCGCGCAGATCGTCGTCGCTGGCGAACCCGAGGACCCGCAACGCCTCACGAAGCTCGTGGAAGGTGTGACCGCAGGCGGCGATGCCGAGCCAGTCGTCGTCGGTGCGCACGACGACACGGTTGAGGTGGTTGTCGACGCCATACCGCTGCGCGAGCTGGTTGCGGACCTCGAAGAACTCGCGCTCCATGTCGAGCGTGTACGGCGTGAGGAGGCGACCGTTGGGTCGTGGGTGGAACGGCTGCCCGTCGACCTCGACGACCGGTGCCCGTGCGATCACGCGATCGGGGTGGACGTCGACCGTGCCGGTGCCGTCGGCAACTGCCGTGACCAGCTTGAGGCCGGCCCACAGGCCACACGACCGCGACAGAGCGACCGCGTGGCGGCTCAGATCGAGCGCTTCCTGCACGTCGCCGGGAAACAGGATCGGCATGTGGAGGTCCACCATGGTGGCGTCGCTGGACGAGGGCAGGGTGGACGACTTGGCGGCCGGATCGTCGCCCACCACGGCGACGACGCCGCCGTGCATCGAGGTGCCGCAGAACACGGCGTGTCGGATCGCGTCACTGGCCCGGTCGAACCCGGGCCCCTTGCCGTACCAGATGCCGATCACGCCGTCGTAGCGCGCGTCGTCGAGCGTCATCGCGAGCTGGCTGCCCATCACCGCAGTGGCGGCGAGTTCCTCGTTGACGCCGGGCTGCACGACGACGGGCAGGTCAGGCACGGTGGCCGCACCACGGCGGAGCTCCTCGGTGAACGTGCCGAGCGGTGACCCCTGATAGCCCGACGCGAACGCCGCGGTGGTGAGCCCCATCCGGCGATCGAGCCGGAGCTGGTCGACGGGGATCCGCGCGACCGCTTGGACACCGGACAGGAAGACGCGACCGTCTTCCAGCCGGAATCGGTCCGCGAGCTCGTACTGATGCGTCTCACCCGTTCGATCGATGTCGCTGCTGTCGATGGTCACGATTCCCTCCCGGTCGTGCTCGCCCGATTCCCCGCCCGACCTCTGTTGTATCGCATCTGAGACCCCCAGCGGGACCAGCCCGAGACGTGGGTCAGACCAGGTAGTGGCGAACGCCCAGCCGTTCGGCGGAATCGTCGCCGGGGACGGCGAGTTGGGCGACGACGCGCAGCGACGGCCACTCGGCGGGGGAGAGCTGCTGGTACTCGAACGTCAGCTCCCCGGCGGTCGGATGGTTGAAGCGTCGCAGGCGGGTCTCGAAGCCCGACACGTCGTGATCGGGCCACCACGTGGCGAACTCGGGGCTCTCCTCGGTGAGGAGGTCGACGAGTTCGGTCATCGCCGGATCGTGGCGCACGGTGGAGGTCGCGGAGCGGAACTCGGCGAGCGCCTGTCGGGCGTGGATGTCCCAGTCGACGATCAGTTCACGCGTCGACTCGTCGGCGAACAGGACCCAGAGCAGGTTGCGGCGGGGAGGCTCGAGGCTGTCGATGCGGGGGTACAGCCGTGCCTGCGCAGCGTTCCATCCGACGAACTCCCAGTGCGGTCCGAGCACGTACGCGGGGGCTGGCATGAGGGCATCGAGGAGGCGGACGAGCGCACTCGGTGCTTCCGCGGGAGCGTTCACCGTGGCGGTGCCGGGCTCGGTCAGCGAGATCAGGTGGTCGAGTCCGGCATCGTCGAGACGCAGGGCCCGACCGATCGCGAGGAGGACGTCGTTGGACGCATTGATGCGCCGGCCCTGCTCCAGCCACGTGTACCAGGTGAGCGACACGCCGGCGAGCATCGCCACCTCCTCACGGCGCAGACCGGGTGTGCGTCGTCCTCGGCTGGTCGGGAGGCCGACCTGATCGGGACGCGTCGCTTCGCGTCGAGCGCGCAGGAAGTCAGCGAGCTCGCGGCGATGGTCCGACGGTGTTGTCACCCGGACAGTCAAGCAAACATCGGGCGTCGCCGAGCGTGAACGAATACCCTGGGTGGTGTGCCCACCACCCCTGACCTCGTGATTCCCGACGCCGCCAGCTTCTCGATCGACGACATGCTCGCCGACCTGCGAGGGCTCGTCGAGATCGAGTCGCCGTCCCACGACGTCGAGCGGATCGAGGAATCGGCACGAGCGCTCGGCGCGCTGATCGAACGCCACCTGGGCGGCTCGGCGGAGCTGGTCGACAGCCCGGTCGGCCCACACGTGCACTGGCGCGGTGGCGGTGAACCGAAGGTGCTCCTGCTGGGTCACCACGACACCGTGTTCCCGGTCGGAGCGCTCGCGGCCCGGCCGTTCACCGTCGCGGACGGGCACGTGACGGGTCCCGGCGTGTTCGACATGCTGGGGGGCATCGTGCAGGCGCTGCACGGGCTCGCCGCACTGGACGACGTCTCCGGCGTCGAGCTGTTGTTCAGCTCCGACGAGGAGGTCGGCTCGACCGAATCGCGGGCCCTGATCGAGGAACGGGCACTGGCCTGCGGCGCGGTGTTGGTGCTCGAACCCTCAGCTGACGGCGGTGTGCTCAAGACCGGACGCAAGGGCTGCGGGACCTTCGAGGTCCTCGTCCACGGCCGCGCCTCGCATGCGGGCCTCGAGCCCGAGAAGGGCGTCAACGCACTCATCGAGACCGCGCACCAGGTGCTGGCGATCGC
>JBAWHL010000320.1:0-5343 GCA_049593815.1 Ilumatobacteraceae bacterium
GTCGGCGAGCGTGCGGATGTAGGTCCCAGCGGAGCACTCCACGTCGACGGCGAGCACGCCGGGCTCGGCCCAGTCGACGACGTCGAACCGATGGATCGTGACCGGTCGCGGTTGGCGCTCGACTTCGATGCCTTCCCGAGCGAGCTCGTGGAGTCGCTTTCCGTCGACGCGGATCGCTGACACCATCGGCGGAACCTGTTCGATGTCGCCAACGAGATGCTCGGCGACCTGCGCTCGGGCGTCATCGAGCGTGACGTCGCTCATGTCGAACGTCGCGAGGACGTCGCCGGCGGAGTCGAGCGTGGACGTCGACGCGCCGAGCACGATCTCGCCGGTGTATCCCTTGCGGGTCTTCTCGACGAATCGCAGCAGCCGGGTCGCCTTGCCCACGGCGATGACCAGCACACCGGTCGCGTCGGGGTCGAGCGTGCCGGCGTGGCCGACCTGGCGCTCACCGAATCGGCGACGCAGCATTCCGACCACGTCGTGGCTGGTGACGCCCGCCGGCTTGTCGACGATCGCCACACCGTGGGTGGTCGCCGGCTTGCGTCGGGCCATCAGCCTGCGGTGTCGTCGGAATCGACGTCGGTCTCGGTGCCGGCCTCCGTGTCGGTCTCCGGCGACGCGTTGACGCCCTGCGCCTCTCGTTCGATGCGCTGGCTGTCTGCGCGCAGGATGTCGTCGATGCGAGCGGCCGACCGGATGACCATGTCGGGGCGGAAGTCGAGGATCGGCGTCTTCTTGGCCCTGATCTGCTTGGCGATCGAGCCCTGCAGCCGGATCCGGTACTCGGCAAAGGCCTCGATGATCTCCTCGTCGCCCTCCTCGCCGTCGAGCGAGTCGAAGAAGACGATCGCCCGGTTGAGCTCGGGATCGACGTCGATGCCGGTCACGGTGACGAACGCCAGTCGCTCGTCGTCGATGCGCACGAGTTCGTCGGCGACGATCTCCTGCAACGTGGTACTCACTCTCGCGCTGCGCGAGTACTTCGGGGTGCTGCTGCGGCTGCTCTTGCGCTTGCCTGCCATGGTGGCGTCCTTTCGAAACGAGCGGTGTCGATCTGGGTGGGCGTTACAAAAGGGGTCTGACCCCTGATGTAACGGTCAGGTGAAGTCGGGGGCGACTCGGTTGGAACGCTTGAGTTCGGACATGCCCGACATGGTGGCGAGTTTCTCGACGGCATCCCACAGCTCCACTGCCTCGGTGCCGGTGGGCGCCTTGGAGATGACCGGTCCGAAGAAGCTGGCCTCGTTGTCGGCACCGGGGTGGAACGTGAGAATCGGGGTCCCCACGTCCTTGCCGGTCCGCGACAACGCCAGTTCGGTGTCGGTACGAATGTGCGCGTCGTAGGACTCGTCGTCGGCGGCGGCCAGGTAGCCGGCGTCGAACCCCGCCGCGGCCAGTCTCCCGCCGTACCAGGCGAGGGCGTCCTCACGTGCGGCCTCTCGCTGCTGCTCCACGTGCAGCGCGGTGCCGACGGCGGTGTACCAGCGGCCGACCGCTGCCGGGTCGCTCTCCCCGACGCGGATGGCATCGGCGATGCGCAGTCCTTGCTGGCCGAGGTAGTGACCCGCCCGATAGTTCGGCGTGTACCACTCCTGGGTGTTCTCCTCGTTGAGGATCCACAGCGAGATGAAGCGCCAGTCGACGTCGTAGGAGCGTTGCTCGCTGACGTTGGTCACCCATCTCGACGTGATCCACGCCCACGGGCACACGGGGTCGAAGAAGAAGTCGAGATCAGCTGCCATCCGCCAACCATACAAGTGGCAGCGGCCAGCCGGACCTGGCGTTCCCGGGCGGCCACTGTCCGGCCGCCGCCTGCTCGCCCGCCACCCGCGTATCTCACATGTGAGATATGGTCGGCCACATGGCAGAAGCAGATCTCGGGACGATGGGCGCAATGATCCGTGAGGCCCGGGAACACCGGGGATGGACACAGTCGCAGCTCGCCACGGCACTCGACACCAGCCAGAGCGCCGTCAACCGCATCGAACAGGGCGGGCAGAACCTCAGCCTCAAGATGATCGGGCGAATCGCTGATGCCCTCGAGAGCACGCTGCTGACGATCGGTCCCGGCCCCGTCAACCTCCGCGTCGTCGGCGATCAACGCCTCTCCGGCGAGATCTCCGTCAAGACGAGCAAGAACGCGAGCGTCGCACTGCTGTGTGCCAGCTTGCTCAACAAGGGTCGCACGACACTGCGCAACCTGGCCCGGATCGAGGAGGTCAACCGGATCCTCGAGGTGCTCGGCAGCATCGGTGTCGAATGGCGTTGGATCGACGACACCAACGACCTCGAGCTCCAACCGAACGCCACGCTCGATCTCGACCGGATCGACGTCGATGCGGCTCGCATGACTCGCAGCATCATCATGCTGCTCGGCCCCCTGTCGCACGAGCACCGCTCGTTCCGGCTCCCCCACGCCGGTGGGTGCGACCTCGGCGTGCGCACCGTGCAGCCACACCTGATCGCCCTGCGACCGTTCGGCATCGACGTCACGACGAGCGACGGCTTCTACGACGTCGTGACGTCGGGCTCCGATGCGCCCACACGCCCCATCGTGCTGACCGAGCGCGGCGACACCGTCACCGAGAACGCGCTCCTGACCGCCGCACGCCACGAGTCGGTCACCGTGATCCGCAATGCCAGCTCCAACTACATGGTGCAGGACCTCTGCTTCTTCCTGCGCGAGCTCGGCGTCACGATCGAAGGGGTCGGCACCACCACGCTCACCGTCACCGGCTGCGCCGACATCGACACCGACGTCGACTACTCCCCTTCCGAAGACCCGATCGAGGCGATGACCCTCCTCACCGCCGGCATCGTCACGTCGTCGACCCTCACCGTCCGGCGAGTCCCCATCGAGTTCCTGGAGATCGAGCTGGCCACGCTCGCCGAGATGGGCCAGTGCTGCGAGGTGAGCGAGGAGTATCGCGCGGCGAACGGGAGCACCCGACTCGTCGACGTCACCACCCGCCCCTCGACGCTCATCGCGCCGACCGACAAGATCCACCCGCTGCCGTTCCCTGGGCTCAACATCGACAACCTGCCGTTCTTCGCGGTCATCGCGGCGATGGCCGACGGATCGACGATCGTGCACGACTGGGTGTACGAGAACCGCGCGATCTATCTGACCGACCTCGCCAAGCTCGGCGCCGACGTCCGCCTGCTCGACCCGCACCGGCTGGCGGTCCATGGGCCGACCAAGTGGCGTGCGACCGAGCTGATGTGCCCGCCAGCGCTGCGGCCGGCGGTCGTCGTCCTCCTGGCGATGATCGCGACGCCGGGAACCTCGGTGCTGCGCAACATCTACGCCATCAACCGCGGCCACGAGGATCTGCCCGACCGACTCAATTCGGTCGGGGCGAACATCGAGGTGTTCCGCGGCGGGTGACGATCAGGTGCGGGCGATCTCGACGTCTTCGAACGTCTCGATGAGGTCGCCGGCCTTGAGGTCCTGGAAGTCGGAGAGGCCGATACCGCACTCGAAGCCCTCGCGGACCTCACGTGCATCGTCCTTGAACCGCTTGAGCGACGTGATGTCGCCCTTCCAGATGATCGTGCCGTCGCGGAGGAAGCGCACCTTGGAGCCGCGGGTGATGACACCCGAGCGGACGTAGCAACCCGCGATCGCTCCGAGCTTGGGAACTCGGAAGATCTCGCGGACCTCGGCCTCGCCGGTGACCTGCTCCTCGTACTCGGGCTCGAGCATGCCGATCACGGCCTGTTCGATGTCCTCGAGCAACTTGTAGATGATCTCGTAGGTCCGGATCTCGACCTGCTCCTGCTCGGCGAGCTTGCGCGCCTTGCCGTCCGGACGGACGTTGAAGCCGATGATCGTGGCGTTCGTGGCGTTGGCCAGCGTGATGTCGTTCTCGGTGATTCCACCGACGGCGCGGTGGACGAAACTGACGTTGACCTCGTCGCGCTCGAGTCGACGCAGCGACTCGGTGACCGCTTCGAGAGAACCCTGCACGTCGGCCTTGAGGATGAGGTTGACCGAGGCCTTCTCACCCGACTGGATCTGAGCGAAGATGTCCTCGAGCTTGGTTCCGGTCTTGACTCGAGCGTCCTCACGGAGGTGCTTGGCCTTGAGACGCAGCTCACGGGCTTCGGCCACCGTCTTGGCGATCTTGTCGTTGGGAGCGGCGCGGAACTCGTCTCCGGCTTCGGGGACGAGCGACAGACCCAGCACCTGGACCGGTGTGGACGGACCGGCGACCTTGACCTGTTCGCCCTTGTCGTTGATCATGGCGCGGACCTTGCCCCATGCGGCACCGGCGACGATCGGGTCACCGACCTTCAGCTCGCCCTTGTCGACGAGGATGGTGGCGACGGGGCCACGGCCCTTGTCGAGCTGCGCTTCGATGACGATGCCCTTGGCGCGGCCGGTCGGGTTGGCGGTGAGCTCCTCGAGCTCGGCCACGACCTGCAGCTGTTCGATCAGGTCGTCGACGCCCAGGCCCTGCAGCGCGGACATCTCGACGACGATCGTGTCGCCACCCCATGATTCGGGGACCAGTTCGTACTCGGCGAGCTGCGTGAGCACGCGCTGCGGATCGGCGTTGTCCTTGTCGATCTTGTTGACCGCGACCACGATCGGCACCTCGGCGGCGCGGGCGTGGTTGATGGCCTCGATCGTCTGCGGCATGATGCCGTCGTCGGCGGCGACCATGAGCACGACGATGTCGGTTGCATCGGCACCGCGGGCACGCATCTGCGTGAATGCGGCGTGACCCGGTGTGTCGAGGAACGTCACGGAACCGTGCTCATTGACGACCTGGTAGGCGCCGATGTGCTGGGTGATGCCGCCGGCCTCGCCGTCGACGACGTGCGCGCCACGGATGTGGTCGAGCAGTGTCGTCTTGCCGTGGTCGACGTGACCCATCACCGTGATGACCGGGGGACGGGGCTCCTGGAGCTCGTCGTCGTCGGAGTCGTCGAACAATTTCTGGAGTTCGACTTCTTCCTGCTGACCCGGCTCGACGAGGAGAATCTCCGCGCCGACTTCGAGCGCGAAGAGCTCCATCTGCTCGTCGGCGAGCGTCATGGTCGCGGTGACCATCTCGCCGTTGGTGAGAAGGAAGCGCAGCACGTCAGCCGACGTGCGGTTCAGCTTGGGACCGAACTCCTGGGCGGACACACCGCGCTCGATGATGATCTCGCCGCTGGGGACGGGCACGTCCGACGACGTGTACTGCGTCGCCTGGGGCTGCAGCTCGTCCTGATCGCGACGACGGCGACGTCGACCGGTTCGGCGTGGAGGCCTGCGACCGCCGCCAGGTCGACCTGCGCCACCGGGGCGCGGTCCACCGGGTCCGCCACCGGGGCGCGGTCCACCGG
>JBAWHL010000321.1:0-1521 GCA_049593815.1 Ilumatobacteraceae bacterium
GGCACCGGCACCGGGAGGGGCGGAACGGCCGCGCCGCCGAGAACGTCGCCGATCACGTCGCCCGGCAGGTCCAGGTCGATGTCGAGGTCGATGTCGAGGTCGATGTCGAGCACGTCGCCGGGCGCCGAATCAGCTTCGTCGTCGACACAGAGGATCGGAAGGCACCCGATCCCTTCGACAGCGCTCGCCGAAGCGACTGAAGGTGCGACCACTGCCGCCAGCCCGATCACCGATCCGAGCAGTACGGCCGGGAGCCGATGGGTGAATCCTCGAGAACACTTCATGTTGCCTCCTGATCGTTGAGGCACCGCCCTGATGGTGGCGCCAGTACGTCTGACAACAGGGCACACCCACGACCAGCCAGTCCATGACGGTCGTGACAGGAATTTTCTTGGACCGGATTTCCACCGGGCGCGAGCAAGCGACGTCTCGGCTTCGAGACGAGCGTCGATCGGACTGGCCGCGCTCGGCGTCAACGCAGGGCGACGGAGCGCAAGCGGTGGCTCACTTTCCGACGGCGGCCAGCTTGCCGCGAGGACGAGCCTTGATGATCGGTCGTCGCACCGGTCGCTTGGGCATCGCGGGCATCGACGGCACGACAGTCGTGGCTGCGCCCACCGCGGCGCGCTCCATCAGGTAGACGCGAACCCAGTGTTCGAACGAATCCTCGGTCCCGCCATTGACCAGGTGCTCGGCATACAACTCCAAGACCCCCATGGCTTCCGCCTCCACGACTCCCGAACGCCGGAGGTTCGCGTACATCGCTCGGATCTTGAACACTCGGGGGTCGAATGCCGCGTTGGCGCCGCTCTGTTGGCCGAGCGACTCGGCCTTGCCGTTGAGGTCTCCGACATTCTTCAGGAGCGCCGTCATGCCGCTGTGGATCCCGCGAGCGAACTGCGCGCGGGGCGTCGTCCAGTCGTAGCTCTTGAGGAACGCGACGTTGTCGTCCTTCTTCACGATTTCGGCTTGGTTGATGAGCACATCGACGAACTGATCGAAGACGGCGTCGATCTTGGCCGCATCGACGGCGGCACGGAAGTCCGTGGGGGGCATGTCGCCCCCTCGGCTGCCCATCATTCCGGTCGCCTCGGCACCCTTCTTCGTCTTGTACTTCTTCTTTGCCGTCCGCCCCTGAATCGAGTACGCGACGAAATCCTTGTATTCATGCCCCTCGAGCGACGGGGCGTTGGGCGCTCCGATGTTGGTCGAGGCGTCACGGTCCAGCCCCTTGGTGACTTGATCGAAGCTCAGGGCTCGCACATCGGTGTCGAGTCCGATGCTCTGCCCGCTCCAGAGGTTCACGAAGATGTTCTTCATGTGCCCCTTCTCGAGCCGGTCTTCATTGCCCATCATCATGTCGGCGGCATGTATTCGGCCGAGCCCGTCGTAGAACCCATTGTTCAGCATCAGGGCGAAGGTCCCCTGCAGGTCGTCGCTCTCCTGCAATTCCTCGAGGTTCGACAGGTTCTCGTACGACTGCATGATCATGACCGAGTCGTGCGCACCGCTCACGAGCTG
>JBAWHL010000322.1:0-10785 GCA_049593815.1 Ilumatobacteraceae bacterium
GCTCGAGAACCCCTCGTCGTTCGACCAGGCCGCCAAGGTCGGCGACGCCGACCCGCAGGCGGCCGACGCTCGCAACCTGTGGCGGGTCCACTGGTACAACGACCTCGCCGGCAACCAGGTGTCCGTGCCCGACCATGTCGTCCTGCCCTCGAGCCTGACCGGTGTCGAGAGCCCGATCATCGTCGTGTTCGGTGACCGGTTCCCGATGATCACCGCCCACAAGGTGCTCGCTGCGTACGCCTGCCTCGCACCACGCGTGGTCACCGGTCAGTTCGACCCGACCCGGCACCGAGCGATCTGGCCCTCGACCGGCAACTACGCACGCGGCGGCATCGCGATCAGCCGGATCATGGCCAGCCGCGGTGTCGCGATCCTGCCCGAGGGCATGAGTCAGGAACGGTTCGACTGGCTCGACGAATGGTGCGCGAACCCGGCCGAGGACGTCATCAGGACCCACGGCACCGAGTCGAACGTCAAGGAGATCTACGACGCCTGCAACGAGTTGGCGCAGGACCCGGGCAACTTCGTCCTCAATCAGTTCTCCGAGTTCGGCAACCATCTCGGCCACTACCGGGTGACCGGCCGGGCCCTCGGCCACGTCTTCGAATCGGTGCGCGAGCAGTTCGCTCGTGAGGGCCGCGACCTGAACCTCGCAGCGTTCACCTCGGCGACCGGGTCGGCCGGGACGATCGCTGCCGGCGACCGGTTGAAGGAGGAGTTCGGCACGAAGATCGTCGCCGTCGAAGCGCTCGAGTGTCCGACGATGCTGGAGAACGGCTTCGGCGACCACAACATCCAAGGCATCGGCGACAAGCACATCCCCCTGATCCACAACGTCACCAACACCGACGTCGTCGTCGGCATCTCCGACCGGTCGACCGACGAGCTCGACCTGCTGTTCAACACCGACATCGGTCGGCAGTACCTCGCCCAGCGCAAGGGCGTCCCCGACGAGACGCTCGCCGCGCTGGAACACTTCGGGTTCTCCTCGACCTGCAACGTGCTCGCCGCGATCAAGACCGCCAAGCTGCTCGGCCTCGGCGCCGACGATGCGCTGATCACCGTGGCCACCGACGGCGGCGCCATGTATCCGAGCGAGCGGGCCAAGCTGCTCGCCACCCGCTACGGCAACGAGTTCACCGTGACCGACGCGGCCGAAGTCTTCGGCCAGCACCTCGGCTCGGTCGACACCGACGACATGATCGACTGCACCGAGGCCGACCGTCGCCGCATCTTCAACCTCGGCTACTACACCTGGGTCGAACAGCAGGGCACACCGTTCGAGATGTTCGAGGCCCGTCGTGACCAGTCGTTCTGGAAGGGACTGCGCCCGTATGTGGACACGTGGGACGAGATGATCACCGACTTCAACGGTCGAGTCGCCGGGTGACCGAGCCGGGTCGCCCGATGCGCGTCACCGGATGGTGCTGTGTCGCTTGTGGCGCCACCGTCGACATCGCGACGCCCTTCCCGTGGCGGTGCCCGAACTCGACCGACACCGACCGTCACCACGTGCTCCAGATCGTCGACGACACCGCTGGCGCCCCGGTGCCCGTCGTGGAGTCCCGGATGCAGACGCATCGGTCGGCGCCGAACGCACTGCTCGAACACGACGGCGACCTCGCGTGGGCGGCGTTCGCCGCGGTGCACGGGATGGATGCCACCGAACGGGGGGCGCTCGTCGACGAAGTCGAGACGCTCGTCCGCTCGGTCGATGGCGCGGGCTTCGACCCCACGCCGTTCGCCCGTTCCGGAGCGCTCTCCGACGCGTTGGGGTTCGCCGATGGCGGCGGGGTGTGGGTCAAGGATGAGACCGGAGGTGTCGGCGGCAGCCACAAGGCCCGGCACCTGGTCACGATCCTGCTGCACCTGCTGGCGGCCGAACGGTCCGGGCTGCTGCCGGACCGTCCGCCTCTGGCGATCGCATCATGCGGCAACGCCGCACTGGCAGCGGCGACGTTGGCTCGGGCGGTCGACTGGCCGCTCGACGTCTTCGTGCCGACCTGGATGTCGGACGGGTTCGGCTCGGAACTCGACCGGCTCGGCGCGCGCGTGCATCGCAGCGAGCGGCGCTCGGGAGATCCGGCTGGCGACCCGGCGATGTTGCGCTTCCGCGACGCGGTCGCCGCAGGCGCGATCCCATTCACCGTGCAGGGGCCGGAGAACGCCCTCGCGCTCGACGGCGGCCGCACGATCGGCTGGGAGATCTGCGCCCAGGCCGGGCACGCGAGCGCCACGCCGATCGACCGGGTGTTCGTCCAGGTCGGTGGGGGAGCGTTCGCCGCCTGCCTCGGTGCAGCGATGAACTCGGCGTGCCGGGGTGCTCGCCTCGTGCCCGTCCAGGCCGAGGGCTGTGCGCCGCTGGCTCGCGCCTGGGACCGTGCGGGGATGGACGTCGAGCTCGGTGTCGCGGCACTCGCCACCCAGTGGGACGAACTCATGACGCCGTGGAGCGACCCGCAGTCGCTCGCGGACGGGATCCTCGACGACGAGACCTACGACTGGCTGGGTGTGTTCGGCGCGCTCGAACGGTCCGGGTCGGCGCCGGTCGTCGCCTCGGAGGCCGACATCGCGGCGGCACACGTCCTCGCCCGTTCCGCCGGGTTCGATGCCAGCCCGACCGGGACCGCTGGCCTCGCCGGGTTGCTCGCGGTGATCGACACGGTGCAGCCAACCGAACGGGTCGTGGTGGTCATGAGCGGCATCGCTCGCTGACGGTCGTTCGTGGTCGAGTCGGCGAGTCGCCACCGGCCCAGCAGCGATAGCGTGGTGCCCATGTCGGACATCACGTCACCGCACGCACTCGAAGGTGGATTCGATCCCCGCTCCGCCGTCTTCGACCGCCTCCTGAAGAACCGGGTGGTCATGTTGGGCTCCGACGTCAACGACGAGATCGCCAACCAGATCTGCGCCCAGCTGCTCTACCTCGAGGGCGAAGACCCCGGCCAGGACATCTGGCTCTACATCAACAGCCCGGGTGGTTCGGTCACCGCCGGCATGGCGATCTACGACACGATGCAGTTCGTCGGATGCGACGTCGCCACCGTGTGTCTCGGCCTCGCCGCTTCGATGGGGCAGTTCCTGCTCACCGCGGGAGCGGCCGGCAAGCGCTACACGCTCCCGAACGCCCGCATCATGATGCATCAGCCCCTCGCCGGGCTGCGTGGTCAGGCGTCCGACATCGCGATCCAGGCCGAGCAGCTGCGCTACACGAAGCTGCGCATGGCCACGCTCATCGCCGAGCACTCGGGCCAGACCCTCGAGCAGATCCAGGCCGACTCCGAGCGTGACCGCTGGTTCACCGCCGAGGAAGCGACCGAATACGGCCTCGTCGACAAGGTCATCCTGCGCCGCGGCGAGATCTGATCCGCCCGCCGGGGCCGGATCGGGCAAGAATCGCCCGATGGACGGAACCGAAACGCCTGGCGAGGACACAATCGGAGCGAGGTCGGGAGCGGACAAGGACCGCGCCCTGGCCGAGTACGCGAGTCTGCGCGACGAAGCGCTCCGGGCCAATGACCAGTCGCTCGCGCTGCAAGGGTTCACCCTCGCGAGCGTTGCGCTGGTCGTCGGTGCCGCCGTGGGAGCGAACATCTCCGCTGGCACGCGGGTGGTGCTGTTCTCCGGGCTGCAGATCGTGGTGCTGCTCATCGTGATCCAGGTCGGTGCGCGGCGGCGCCAGCACGCGACGATCGTGTCGTATCTGGCGGTCTTCCATGGTGACGACGGTCATTCGTGGGAGCCGCGACTCCAGGTGCGCCGCAATCGTGAGGGGCCACTCGCTGTCGATCGATGGTACGGCTGGGGCGAGGCGGCCTTCATCGTCTTCATTGCGCTGGTCGGCCTCGTCGGCTCTGCCTGGGCGCTCTCGCTCACCGACGATCTCTCACCGGTCGCCGTGGTGTTGGCGGTCGTCGTCAACGTGGTCGGGATCAGCGCCACGCTGGTTCAGGCGATTCGCAAGAAGTACATCCAGGATCTCATGACGACGGAGATCGAGGGATGGAAGGCCGCCGCTCGGACCGAGATCGAATGAATCGATCAGGCTGCGCCGCGATCGTCACGCCGTGACGCAGCGTCCCCGTGCGAGGACGCTGGGCTCGTCGCCGGTTCAGTCGTCGTGGGGCACGATGGTACGCACCGGGCCGATGTCGACCGCGCAGTTTGCTTCGAGCCAGCGGCCGATCGCCGCAGCGGACTTCTCCGAGGAGTAGATCGCCGCCAGCGCCTCCTGTTCGGAGGCCTCGTCGCCGGGTACGACCGTGCTCGCGGTTTCGTACGCGGCTACCAGCTGCGCCCACTCCGCCTCGACGCCGATCGGGGCCAGGTCGCCGATGTCTCGGTACAGATCGAGCAGCGGTTCGATGTCGTCGGTGTACGTGAGCGTGGGGTTCGTGATCGCGTCCTGGTTGGCGACGACCTCGCCGCAGAATCGCTCGGCGCTCGGCGCTTCGTCGCCACCGCACGCGGCGGTGAGTGTGATCAGTCCGATCGTCGCGCCGATCAGGGCGACGGTTCCGAACCGTCGGTGACCAGACGACACGGATGTAGAGACGGAGAACACGGCCAGCATTGTCGCATGGCGGCGAGCCGAAACAACTTCGTGACAGGCCGTCGGTACAGTTGTCGTCACGGTCCGGCGTCTGCCGCCGGACCAGGGTCGTGGGGCCCCGTCCGCCCCTCCTCGATGTCCGTCGCGGTTCGCCGCACCATCCAGGAGGTTCCGATGTTCGCGTCGATCTCGTCCGCTGTGCTCCACGGTGCCGAAGGGCACCCCGTCCAGGTCGAAGTGCAGGTCAGCGCCGGGTTGCCCGGCTTCAGCCTCGTCGGCCTGCCCGACGTGTCGATCAGAGAGTCGCGTGACCGAGCCCGAGCCGCGGTCATCAGCAGCGGGTACGACTGGCCCAAGACGAAGATCACGGTGAACCTCGCGCCGTCGGGCGATCGCAAGACCGGGTCGGGTCTCGATCTCGCGATCGCGATCGGGGTGCTGGCGGCCAGCGAGGTCATCCCGATCGAGGAACTCGAGGGCATGTCGTTCCTGGGTGAGCTGGGTCTCGACGGCTCCCTGCGCCCGGTGCCCGGGGTCGCTCCGATGGTCGGGGTGCTCGGTGACGACACCGCCGTGGTTCCGGTGGCGAGTGCGGTCGAGGCCACCGTCGTGGCGTTGGGCCCGGTGCGGTTGGCGGCCACCCTGAGCGAAGTCGTCGGGGCCCTGCGCGGCGACGGACCGTGGCCCGACCACACCCCGCTCACGGTCGTCGGCGACCTCGGCGAGGCCAACGCCGGGCCCGACCTGGCTGACGTACAAGGACAGCCCCTGGCGCGGCATGCGCTCGAGATCGCTGCCGCCGGCGGCCATCACACGCTGTTCATCGGGCCGCCCGGCAGCGGCAAGACGATGCTCGCTTCGCGGCTGCCCGGGCTGCTGCCGCCACTCGACCGCGATCGAGCGCTCGAGGCGACCATGGTGCACTCCGCCGCGAGTGTGCGGCTGCCTCCCGGTGGCCTGATCCGTCGGCCGCCCTTCCGGACGCCGCACCACTCCAGTTCGCTCATCGCGCTGATCGGTGGTGGCTCCCACATCCTCCGCCCCGGCGAGGTGTCGATCGCCCACTGCGGGGTGCTCTTCATGGACGAACTCGCCGAGTTCAGCCCGTCGGTGCTCGACGGGCTTCGAGAGCCGCTCGAGAGTCGCGTCGTGCACGTCAGTCGGAGTGACTTCCGAGCCGTGCTCCCCGCGGACTTCCTGCTCGTGGCGGCGATGAACCCGTGCCCGTGCGGCGGGGGAGCTCCCGGGAGTTGCGTGTGTGGCGACGGGGTGCTGCACCGGTACGCGCGACGGGTGTCGGGCCCGCTGCTCGACCGCTTCGACCTCCGCGTGCCGGTGCACCGTCCCGCGGTCGACGACCTGTTGATCAACGAGCCAGGGGAATCCTCCGCTGTGGTCGCCGCCCGGGTTGGTGCTGCCCGCGAGCTGGCGCTGGAACGTCAGGGTGTCCTGAACAGTGCGCTCGCTGTCGGGCGGCTCGATCGTTGCGCACAGCTCGACTCGGCTGCTCGGGCCCTGCTGCGCAGCGAGCTCGAACACGATCGGCTGTCGGGGCGCGGCTACCACCGCGTGCGCCGGGTGGCGCGTACGATCGCCGACCTCCGCGGCGAGCAACGCGAGACGGTCGCCGAGCAGGACGTGGCGCTCGCGTTGCGGTTTCGGGCGACCTTCGCCCGCTCGATGTCCGCCGTGAGGGTCGCGTGACCGCGCCCGCCGGGTACGTCGCGGCGCTCGCGGGATTCCACCGCATGACCACGGCTCGGCTGTCGACGTTGCTGTCGGGGCGTTCTCCGCAGGAGGCGTTCGCCGTCGCCACGGGTGCGGCTGCTCCGCCACCGACCATCGGCACCCTGTTCGCCCGTGACCCGGAGATCGCGCGGCAGTGGAGGGCCGATGGCGTCCGTCGGTCGCCCGATGTCGTCCTCGCCGGGTGTGTCGAGGCGGGGGTGCGGGTGGTCGTCGCCGGAGACGCGGCATTCCCCGCGCAGCTGTTGGACGACCCGCGTCGCCCGCCGGCGTTGTTCGTGCGCGGTGATCTCGGGGTGCTCGACGCGCGTCGCGTCGGCATCGTCGGGACCCGCAACGCGACGCAGCGCGGCCGTGAGATCGCGGCACGTTTCGGGCACGAACTCGCCCAGTCCGGTGTGGTGGTCGTGTCCGGCCTGGCGCGCGGCATCGACGGTGCGGCACATCGTGGTGTTCTCGCGGCCGATGGGGCGCCGCCCGTCGCGGTCGTCGGCAACGGCCCCGACCTGCCCTATCCGAAGCAGCACGCCGGGCTGTGGAACGCGGTCGCCGAACGGGGTGCGGTGATCTCGGAGTGGCCACCGGGCACGCAACCCGACGCGTTCCGGTTTCCACTGCGAAATCGGATCCTGGCGGCCCTGGTCGAGGTGCTCGTGGTCGTCGAGAGCCGTGAGCGTGGCGGCAGTCTGATCACGGCGCGTGAAGCCGCCGAACGTGGGGTCGACGTGTTCGCGGTTCCCGGTTCGCTGCACAGTCGGGCCGCGATCGGTACGAATCGGTTGTTGTGCGACGGCGCGGCCCCGGCCACCGAGGTCGCCGACATCCTCGTGGCACTCGGACTCGACCAGAGACGGTCCGGTCGTCGTCGGTTCGACGCTCGACCTCGGCCCGTCGACGGCGACGTTGCGTTGATCGATGCGTGTCGTGTGTCGCCGCAGACGCTCGATCGGCTCGCGGAGACGGTGGGGGTGCCGTTGGCGGACGCGGCCATGGCGGTGGCTCGTCTGGAGCACGCAGGGTGGTTGCGCGAGACAGCGGGATGGTTCGAGGCCGTCGATGTGTGGGCCGACCTCGCATGAGCCGGTCGGTCGTCGTCGCCCCATCCGCGTCCGGCAACCCTCGGGGGCAATACCATCAGCAGGGTGGACCAGTGGCGCATCGACGAGTTCGCGAGCGCGCTCACGTCGCTCTCGGAGAACACGGTGTCCGCGTACACGTCCGATCTGAAGTCGTTCGCCGCGTGGTGCGCTCGCAGCGACCTGCTCGATCCGACGAGGGTGCGACGGGCGACGATTCGCCGGTATCTCGCACACCTCACGACCCGTCAGTTCGCTCGCCGTTCGATCGCTCGAAAGACCGCCGCGATCCGCCGGTACTACCGGTGGTCGGTCGCGTCGGGCTTCGCAGACGTCGACCCCACCAATGGCGTGTCGGTCCCCGCCGGACCAGGGCGATTGCCGCGCGTGCTCGATCAGCGCGAACTCGACGGACTCCTCGATGGCCCGATCGGCGACGAACCCGAATGGCGCCGAGTCCGCGACGACGCCGTCCTCGAGCTGTTGTATGGCTCGGGGCTGCGCGTCGGCGAGCTCTGCGGCTTGTCGGTCGACTCGATCTCACTGTCGGCTGGAGCCGCCACGGTGTGGGGCAAGGGATCCAAGGAACGCCGGGTCCCGGTCAGCGACCAGGCAACGGTGGCCGTCCGCCGGTGGCTGGCGATGCGCGGCGACGTGTTGCCACCCGACGCCGGCGACGTGATGTTCGGCAACGAGCGAGGCAAGGCCTTGACACCACGCGATGTCCGTCGGATCCTCGACCGCCGTTCACCGAGCCCGACCCATCCCCACGCATTGCGCCACACCTTCGCCACGCATCTCCTCGACGGCGGCGCCGATCTCCGCGCCGTGCAGGAACTGCTTGGCCACACCGACGTTGCAACCACACAGCGCTACACCCACGTCAGCCGCGAACGTTTGTCGGCTGCCTATCGCGAGGCCCACCCCAGAGCATGAGCATCGTTCCCGAAGACGCCGACCTGCAGATGCAGTGGACGCGGTGGTTGAACCGCCGCAACTCCGCTGCCCGCGACCACTTGATCGTCCACTACTCGCCGTTGGTGAAGTTCGTGGCTGGCCGCGTCGGCGCCGGTCTTCCCTCCAGCGTCGACCCTGGCGACCTCGTCAGCTCGGGCGTGTTCGGCCTGATCGACGCGATCGAACGCTTCGATCCCGAGCGGGGTGTGAAGTTCGAGACGTTCGCGGTGCCGCGCATCCGTGGCGCGGTGTACGACGGGCTCCGCAAACTCGACTGGGTGCCCCGGTCGATTCGGAGCCGAGCACGCAGCGTCGAGAAGGGAATCTCCGAACTCGAGCACAAGCTCGGACGGGCGCCGACCGACGAGGAACTGGCCGATCATCTCCGCATCTCCGGTGACGAACTGACCCGCTGGCTCGCAGCGATCGCGAGCACCACCGTCGGCCCGCTCGACCGGGCGATCGCCGCCGGTGCGGAACCTGCCGCGCTCGACGGCCCCGGCTCGGGATCGCCGTCGTCGGTCGTCGAGGACAACGAACTCGGCGTGATCATGCGCGACGAGATCAAGAAGCTGCCCGATCGCGAGAAGCTGGTGCTGTCGCTGTACTACGACGAGGGACTCACCCTCGCCGAGATCGGCCAGGTGCTCGGTGTGACCGAGAGCCGGGTCTCGCAGATCCACACGAAGTCGGTGCTGCACCTGCGTTCGCGGTTGTCCGCTGCCGGCGTCGGCTGATCGAGCGGTTCAGCCGCACACGAGCGCACAGCCAGCGCTCCAGCGCACTCCGCACGTGTCCATCGCACGTCTCCATCGCACCGCTCCTCGCACACTTCTCGGACTCGTCCGAGCCGCTCGACGCCTCGGCGTCCGCCTGACCGAGCGCCGGCACGACCGGCGCGAGCATGGAGGAGGTCGCGATGCGCGTCCTGACCCTGATCCTGACCGGGCTGGCTGCAGCGGTGCTGCCGGCCGGCCCCGTCGTCGCCACGCCGTGCTGGCCCTCGCCGGTGGTCGGCATCGTCACCGACCCGTTCCGGGAACCAGAGTGCCGATGGTGCCCGGGGAACCGAGGGATCGAGTACGAGGTCGCGGCGAACACGGTCGTCCGGGCGGCTGCGTCGGGCACGGCGACGTTCGTCGGCGACGTCGCAGGGGTCGTCTACGTGGTCGTCGAGTCGCCGTCGGGGTGGCGGCTCACGTACGGCATGCTCGTCTCCACCACGCTGGAGGTCGGCGACCGGGTGCTCGCCGGCACGACCGTCGGTCGCGCGTCCGGGCGTTTCCACTTCGGGCTCCGAGTCGGCGACGACTATCGCGATCCGGCGCCGCATCTCGGTCGCCTCGTGGGTCGACGCCGGCTCATTCCCGTCGACGGCGCCCCCGCGCGCGCCGCGCCCGCCCCGACCCTCTCGTGCAGCCGCGCCTCGCGGCTCGTCACCGATCCGACGACGAGGACCGCCGCAGCCTGGGGTTCCGCCGACATCTCGTCGGGAATGCAGTCTGGGTGGAGTGGTGTGGGGCGGCGATAGCATGCCGGGGTCGATTCACCTGGATCGTCCGCTGCATGCAGCGATGTCTCATTTTCCCGCAGGTCACACATGCGGTCGCCCGTGAAACAGGCGCCGGCCGGTGGGAAGCAACCGCACAAGGAGAACAACATGGCTGTCATCACCATGCGCCAGATGCTCGAAGCAGGCGCCCACTTCGGTCACCAGACCCGCCGGTGGAACCCGAAGATGAAGCGTTTCATCTTCGGAGAGCGCAACGGCATCTACATCATCGACCTCGAGCAGACGCTCGGTCGGGTGGAGAACGCCTACGGATACGTCCGTGACCTCGTCGCCGGTGGCGGCACGATCCTGTTCGTCGGCACCAAGAAGCAGGCCCAGGACCCGGTCAAGAGCTACGCCGACAAGTGTGGCATGCCCTACGTGAACGAGCGTTGGCTCGGCGGCATGCTCACCAACTTCGAGACGATGAGCAAGCGCGTCAACAAGATGCTCGAGTACGAGCGCATGCAGGCCTCGGGTGAATTCGACGCCATGATCAAGAAGGAAGCACTCCTCCTCGATCGCGAGCTCACCAAGCTGCAGCGCAACCTCGGTGGTCTGCGCAGCCTCAAGAAGGCCCCCGACGCCATCTTCGTGCTCGACACGAAGAAGGAGCACATCGCGGTGACCGAAGCCAACAAGCTCGGCATCCCCGTCGTGGCCGTCGTCGACACCAACGTCGACCCCGAAGTCGTCCAGTACCCGATCCCGGGCAACGACGACGCCATCCGCTCGAACAGCCTGTTCGCTCGCGTCATCGCCGACGCCGTCGAAGAGGGCCGATTCATCGCCAACAAGCGCAACCCGGCTCCGGCCCCCGTCGCCGAGCGCACCCCTGAGCAGGAGGCCGAATTCGCCGCCGCCCAGGCCGCCGCCCGAGACGCCGCCGCCCAGGCCCAGGC
>JBAWHL010000323.1:0-4467 GCA_049593815.1 Ilumatobacteraceae bacterium
ATCAACGAGCCCGAACGCAGCCGTGCGCGCTGGTTGCAGGTCGTCGATCGGCTCGAGGAGGAGGAGAAGATCACGCCGCTCGAGGCGATCGAACTCCAGGACTTCGTGCTCCCCTCCCGGGTGAAGACGATCCCTGAGCGGTCCTACGAGCGCACGTACTTCACCGAGGCGCTCCGCGACCACCTGCTCAACCGGTCCGACATCCTCGGTGAGACCTACCAGGAGCGCTACAACCAGCTGTTCCGTGGCGGTCTGCGCATCCACACGACGATCGACGCCGACCTGCAGGCACTCGGCGAGCAGGCGCGCAACGTGCTGCCCGACACGTTCCAGGGCTTCGACGCCGCGATGGTGTCGCTCGACGCCACCTCCGGCGCCATTCGGGTGATGGTCGGTGGACGCGGGTTCGTGCCCAACGAGCGCGAGGTCAACATGGCGATCTCACCGCGCCAGACGGGGTCGAGCGTCAAGATGTTCATCCTGGCCGCCGCGATGCAGGCGGGCGCGCAGCGGTACGACGTGCTCGACGGCACCCGGCCGTGCACCCTGCCCAACCCGGGCAACGAGAGCGAGCCCTTCACGATCACCGATGCCGTCACCCGTGGCGTCGTCACCCTGCAGGAACACACCACCGCGTCGATCAACTGTGCGTTCGGCCGCTTGTCGCAGATCGTCGGGCTCAACCGCGTCGTCGACACGATCTACCGGATGAGTCACTCCGACTACCTCTACCGTGACCAGGCCGCCAGCGAACGGCTGCCGATCGAGCCGTTCGCCAGCCTCGCGACGGGCGCCAACGAACTGTCGCCGCTCGACATGGCGGCCGGCGTCCAGACCCTCGCCAACGAAGGGTTGCACCACGACCCGTACTTCGTCGACTACATCGACGATGTCGACGGCACCCGGGTCTACACCCACCTCGACCCCGGAAGTCAGGTCATCGATCGCGACGCCGCACTCGCCACCGTCGAGATCATGAAGGGCCCGATCTACGGCGGCGGCACCGGACGGCGTGCGGCATTCGACGATCGGCGGCCGGCGTTCGGCAAGACGGGCACCCAGGACAACAACACCAATGCGTGGTTCGTCGGTGGGACCACGCAACTCGCAACCGCCGTCTGGGTCGGTGACCCGAACGGCTACACCCCGATGCGCGGCATCTCGGAGTTCGACTTCCCCAACGTGCAGGGCGGCCACTACCCGGCGTTGATCTGGAAGGCGTTCATGGAGCCGGCGCACACGTGGCTGCCGACCGAGGACTGGGACCGACCAGCGCCGCCGAGTCGACCGAATTCACGCCTGTACCTGCCGGGCAACGAGTGTGTGCTGCAAGTCGTCGGATTCGAGGAGGTCGTGCCCGAGGTCGACCCGAACGCACCGCCGACGGTCGCGACGACGCTGGCGCCGGGGGAGGAGCCACCGGAGACGGTGCCGCCCGAGACGATCCCGATCACCGAGGCCGTACAGGTGGGGACGACGATTCCGCCGGACAATCTCGACCCCAGCGCCCCGTTGCCGATGTTGCCCACGAGCGAGCTCGTCGGGCCGTGCCGGTGACCGATCCGACCGACGACGCTCGCGCGACGCTCAGACGGTGACACACTGGCGGTGATGACCGACCACGATGACGACACGCCCACCGCCGAGGCCGACGACACCGCGACGGTGCCGGCGACACTGTTGGCGCTGCAGGAGGTCGACACGTTGGCCGACCAGCTCTCTCACCGTCGAGCGCACTCGGCGCTGCGCGACGACCTGGCGGCGCGCAGCGAGCAACTCGAACAGTGGGAGCGCCGCCGCGCCGCGCTGCGCACGAGCATCGACACGCTGGGCGATGCGATCGCGAGCGCCGAGGAACACAGCGCCGAGCTGCTGACGCACCGCCAGCGACTCGAACAGCAACTCAAGACCGTCATCGCTCCACGCGAGGCCGAAGCGTTGATGCACGAGATCACGACGATCGAGACCGAGCGCGACGAACTCGACACGAAGGAGCTCGAGGCGCTCGAGCAGCAGGCGTCCCACGACGACGAGCTGGCCGCCCACCTCGCGGTCGAGGAGTCGGTCCGGTCGGCAACCAGGCAGGCGGACGAGGCGCTCGCTGCGGAGGTCGCCGACATCGACACCGAACTGGCCGGGCTCTCCGAGCGTCGCGCCGAACTCCGCGCGACGCTGGCCGCCGACCTGCTCTCGACCTACGACCGCAAGCGAGCCGCGCTCGGTGTGGCGGTGGCACGGCTCGTCGGCAAGCAGTGCCAGGGTTGCCACATGGAGTTGTCGGCCGCTGAGATCGACACCGTCCGCGAAGATGCGGCGGCCACGGGCGTCACCGACTGTCCCGACTGCGGCCGACTTCTGATCGCCTGAGCCGACGCTCGTGTTCTTCTGGTTCATCGGTACCGCCGTCATCAGCATCGGCCTGGTGTTCCGCGACCCCCGCTTCGACTATCGATTGCTGATCGTCGGCTCGGTCCTGCCGATCGGGGACGGGATCTTCGGGGGAGCGAGAGCGTTGCACAGCCTCACGGTGAGCGTGGCGCTGTTAGCGGTGTTGATGATCGCCACCGCCGGTCGCAAGCCGATTCGCAAGATGTTGCTGGGCTTGCCGATCGGCATGATCCTGCACCTCGTGTTCGATGGGGCGTGGAACAACACCGACATCTTCTGGTGGCCGTTCTTCGGGTGGTCGTTCGACGACGCCCCGTTGCCGGTGCTGGATCGCGGCGCTTGGTCGCTGGTGTTGGAGGCGGTCGGTGTGGCGTTGTGCGTCTGGCTCTGGCGCCGCAACGGCCTCGGCGACCGTGCTCGTCGATCGAAGTTCCTGCACGACGGACAACTCGATTCGGTGCCCGACCGGTTCGGGTGATGCACCGAGGTTGTGTGCGACACTGCGGGGGTGTTGATCCTCGTGCGTCACGGTCGGACCCCAGCCAATGCCGCCGGCCTGCTCCAGGGACGGCTCGATCAAGATCTCGATGAGCACGGCCAGCGTCAGGCGGCAGCGACCGCGGCGTTCGTGATGGAGCGAACCGAGGTCGATGTGGTGATCGCCAGCCCGCTGCGCCGGGCGGTGCAGACCGCGTCTGCCTTCGGGGTCGAACCGGAGATCGACGACCGGTGGATCGAGCTCAGCTACGGCGAATACGAGGGGACGCCGGTCACGGGTGTGCCGTCAGCGGTGTGGGAGCAGTGGCGAGCCGATCCGCACTTCGTGCCCACGGGTGGAGAGTCGTTCGCGACGCTGCACGAGCGTGTGCACGGCGCCTGCGCAGCGATCGTCGAACGCGCCGCGGAGCAGAACGTGGTGGTCGTGAGCCATGTGTCGCCGATCAAGTCGGCGGTGGCCTGGGCGCTCGATGTCGATCCCGGCATTGCATTCCACAGCCATCTCGATCAGGCCTCGGTGTGTCGGATCGAATTCCGCGGTGGTCGGCCGCTGTTGCTGACGTTCAACGAGACACCGTCGTCGCCCGAGCGGGCGCCCGACGCGTGAAGGAGTGGGCGAACAGATCGCCCACTCCTTCACGCGAACAGGGTGGTCAGCGTCGGGGCCTCAGCCAGCGGGGCTCGGGTAGTCCGGCGGTGCTTCGCCTGCGGGCGGCTCGACGTACAGGGTGACGGCGCCGTCCGGATCGAACAGCTTGCTGTCGGTCGGCCATTCGCCGGGCAGGTAGCGGGTGCCACCGTCGACGAAGGTGTACATCCCCGTGCCGTCCTTGCGGATCTCGTCGGGTCCGGTCGCTGCCGGATCCCACCAGATCAGTGTGGCGTCGTCGACGCCGCTGTAGTCCGGCTCGCCCCAGAGGCCCTTGTCGCCCCAGGAGAGATACGGCTGGCTGATCGCCGCCGCAGTTCCGTCGCGGGAGAAGAGGGAATCACGCCACGTCTCGTGCGTGAGGTCCGGCCCGGTCGACTGCAGCACTGCGTAGAACAGCGTGAAGTTCGGCATCAGCAGGCCGATGGTGTCCTCTGCCGGGGGAGGCGTGCCCTTGTACCACGAGTACAGGCCGTAGTAGCCGGCGATCTCCGGTGTCACCGGGGCCGCGCCGTGGGTGACGCCGAAGGCGTGCGCCCACTGATCCTGGTCGTAGGTGCGGGCGAATGCCGTGAGGTCCGACAGCGACGGCGCGGCCAGAATCCACTCGGGTGAGTACTCCTGCGCGGTTGCCTCGTTGGTGAGGTCACGCGGAGCGATGCCGTCCGCCGTCAGGATCACCGAGGTGACGCCCGACGCCTTGAGCTTCGCGATGATCTGCGAGGCCTGGGCGGGCAGCGTGCCGGGGTCGAGCACATAGGGCAGGACCTCGGCGACGTCGGCGCCGTCGGAACGGAGGTCGTCGACGAAGTCGTTGGCGATCGTGTCCGACTCCGGGCTCGAGGAGATGTAGACGAGGCCGAACTTGCGTGGCTGCGTCGTGAACGCCTCGTCGCCCGCGTACTCGGCGTTCTTGCCGACCAGCTGCTTGG
>JBAWHL010000324.1:0-7615 GCA_049593815.1 Ilumatobacteraceae bacterium
GTGCTGTTCTCCGCGACCATGCCGGGCCGTATCACCTCGATTGCCAAGCGCTACCAGCGCAACCCACAGCGGATCACGATCAAGCGCAGCGAAACCGAAGCCGGTTCGAAGGCGAACATTCGCCAGACCGTCTACGTCGTCCAGCGCGCCCACAAGCCGTCCGCGCTCGGACGCATCCTCGACATCGAGGCACCCAAGGCCGCCCTCGTCTTCTGTCGCACCCGCACCGAAGTCGACCAACTCACCGTGACGATGAACGGCCGCGGGTACCGCGCCGAGGCACTGCACGGCGGCATGGACCAGGGGCAGCGCGACCGTGTGATGGCCCGCCTCCGTGACGGCACGGCCGAACTGCTCGTGGCTACGGACGTCGCCGCCCGCGGCCTCGACGTCGACACGCTGACCCATGTCGTCAACTACGACGTGCCGTCGGCCGCGGAGAGCTACGTGCACCGCATCGGACGCGTCGGACGCGCGGGACGCGAAGGCGTCGCCATCACGCTCGCCGAACCGCGCGAGCGTCGAGGTCTCGAGAACATCGAGCGCCTGACGAAGCAGAAGTTCGAGATCGCCAAGGTGCCCACGGTGTCGGACCTGCGCGCCAAGCAGATCGAGATGACCGTCAACGCGGTCCGCGAGGCACTCGCCTCAGTCGATCTCGAAGACTTCAACACGGTGCTCCACGCGCTCAGTGGCGAGGACAACGACCGCAACATCGCGCTCGCAGCCATCAAGCTCGTTCACGAGTCACGCGGCGCGACGATCGACGAACTCGAGATCCCCGACGCGTCCGACCGGCTGCGAGGCGGCAAGGGCGACAAGGGCAAGAAGTTCGACAAGAACGCCAAGGGCAAGAACCGCAACGGCGGCGAACGCGACCGTCCGGGCAACAAGGGCCAGCGCTCGGGTGGGGCCGGTACCGGGTTCATTCACGTCAGCCTCGGCCGCAAGGCGGGCGTGCGTCCCGGTGACCTCGTCGGCGCCATCGCCAACGAGACCGGTCTGGTCGGCCGCGAGATCGGTCCGATCCGCATCTCGGACGCCTACTCCGTCGTCGGCGTGCCCGAAACCCAGGTCGAGCACGTGATCGACACCATGCAGTCGACCACGATGCGCGGCAAGCGCGCCCGCGTCCGTCGCTTCGTCGACTGATCCTCGCCCAGGTCTGACCCGTTCACACAAGTGTTACAAAAGGGGTCTGACCCCTGTTGTAACACCTGGCACGCCTGACCTCGAACGTGATGGTCGGGGACGACACGGGAACGCGGGGGTGAGAGACTGCGGGCCATGCTGCCGCCGCCGACCGTGGAGCCCGAAGCCCCCGATGTCCTCGAGGTCATCCGGCAGGAGGGCCTGGCGACCGACGAGCAGATCGCTGCCGCAGTCGAGCAGTCACGCACCGTCAGCTCCCCGCCCGAAACGCTGCTCCTCGCGGACGGAACAGTCCGTCTTCGCGATCTTTCCCGCGCCCTTGCCGACGCCTGGTCGGTGCCGTTCGCCGACCTGAGCCGGACGCCGTGGGACCACGAGTTGGTCACCCGGTTCACGCCCGAGGAACTGGTGGCCGGAGGGTGGTTCCCGCTCCGCAGTCCCGAGGGTGGGCCCATCGTGGTCGCCACGGCAACCGCTCCGACTCGAGAACGGCGCGCCGAGATCGCTGCCGCGCTCGGCGCTCCCGTCGAACTCCATGCCACCACCGAGTGGGACGTACAGGGCGCGGTGCTCCATGCGTTCCGCACCCGGATCCTCGACGACGCGTGTCTCGGTCTCTGGAAGCGTGACCCCGACAGGTCAGCCCGCGTCGTCGTGACGCCGATTCAACGAGCGATCGTCATCGTGCTGACGGTGCTGTTCGTTCTCAGTCTGATCCTGTTCACCAAGGCGACGCTCGTCGTCACCTCGACGGTGATCGGTTTCGGCTTCCTGATCAGCGTGGCCTTCAAGTTCGTCGTGTGTCTCGTCGGAGCGCGTCTCGAACGCGTCGACACGATCACCGATGCCGACGTCGCCGCGCTCGACGACGCGGACCTGCCCGTGTACACGGTGCTCGTTCCCGTCTACAAGGAGGCCAACGTCGTCGCCGACCTCGTGGCCAACCTCGCAGCGCTCGACTACCCCCAGGAGAAACTCCAGATCCTGCTGCTGCTCGAAGAAGAGGATGACGAGACCATCGCTGCGGCCAAGGCCGCTAATCCACCGGCCACGATCACCCTGCGCATCGTGCCCAAGGGCCCGCCGCAGACCAAGCCGAAGGCATGCAACGTCGGGCTCTTCTTCGCGCGTGGCGATCTCCTGGTGATCTACGACGCCGAGGACAAGCCCGATCCCGACCAGCTCAAGAAGGCCGTCATCGCGTTCCAACGAGGTGACGAGTCGCTGGTGTGCGTGCAGGCCGCTCTCAACTATTGGAACGCCGGCGAGAACCCGCTCACCAGGATGTTCACCCTGGAGTACAGCTTCTGGTTCGACTACATGCTGCCGGGCCTCGACTTCCTCGGGCTCCCGATCCCGCTCGGCGGCACGTCGAATCACTTCCGCACCGACGCCCTGCGCGAACTCGGTGGGTGGGACCCGTTCAACGTCACCGAGGACGCCGACCTCGGCATCCGCGCCTCCGCACTCGGCAAGACCGTGGGTGTCATCCGGTCGACCACCTACGAGGAGGCGAACCGCGCCTACGGCAACTTCGTTCGCCAACGGTCGCGCTGGATCAAGGGCTACATGCAGACGACGCTCGTCCATGTTCGCCACCCCGTCGAACTCGTGCGAACGGTCGGCATCCGTCAGGCGTCTGCGTTCGGGCTGCTCATCGGCGGCACACCGTTGTCGTTCCTGTTCACGCCACCGCTGTACCTGATCCTCCTGATCTCGTTGATCTGGCGACCGGAGTCCATCTCGGAGTACATGCCCGGATGGGTGTTGTGGGCAGGACTCGTCAACCTGCTCATCGGGAACGTGTTGATGGTCTACGTGTCGATGATGGGCGCGTTCCGACGGCGGCGGTACAAGCTGGTGCCCTGGGCGCTGCTGAACCCGTTGTACTGGCTGCTTCATGCGCTGGCCTCCTACAAGGCGCTGTGGCAGCTCGTCGTCAAACCTCACTACTGGGAGAAGACCGACCACGGTCTGAGCACCCTGGACGAGGTCGACCGCGTCGGCTCCGACGCAGGAGTCGCACCGAGATGACCGTGACCGAGACACCGACTCGCGTCTCCGGTTGGAACGTGGACCACCCCTCGCTCGGCTTCCGCCCACGCTGGCCCGAACGCCGGGCACACCGGTGGGTGATCCGGCTGGCGCTCTCCCTCCCCTACATCGTGCTGGCGATCGTCGCCAATGAGCGCGGCATCCGCAGCAGCTCCAATCAAGACCTCGAAGCTGCAGCGAACACCATCGACTGGGGTTCGGATCAGCTCGACTTCGTGGCGAACATCTACCCGCCGGTGCCGGTCGCGATCGCGAACCTGCTGCCGAGCAATCCCGTGTGGCTCGGCATCGTCGGTGCGATCTGCGGCGGTGTTGTTCTCCAGGTCCTCTGGGAACGGCTGCACCAACGCAACGTCGACCTCTGGCTCAGCGTGCTTCTCCTCGCTTCAGTCGGTGCCACGCCCGCGTTTCTCTACTCCTCCACCCAGGATCTCGAGGCGTTCCTGGGCATGGCCCTGTTCGCGCTCGCCATCGCCGGACTGTTGCGCTTCACCGTCGAGGGCGACACCGAAGGAGGCTTCCAGTCGGGGCTCGCATTCGGTGTGGCGGCGATGTGTGACCCGGCCACGGCGATCTACGCGTTCTTCGCCGGAATCGCCGCGCCGCTGTTCGCGTCACGTCGCTATCGCAACGAACCGGGTGCGCCGTTCGCGACCCTGTTGGTGATCGTCGTCCCGACCGTCGCCGCGTTCTCCGGATGGGCCTTCCTCGAGTGGCGGTTCGCTGGGACTGCCTTCTCACCGTTGCGCGACGCTGCCGGATTTCTCGACTTTCCCGGTGGTGTCTGGGACACCATCGTGCGCGAGGCCGGATACCTGCTGCTCGCCGTGGCCGTGATGCCGGTGTTCGTGCTCACTGCCGCCCTCATGGGCATTCGGCGACCGATCGCACTCGGTGCCCATGGGTTGATGCTGCTCTCGATTCTGATCACGAGAGTCGTCGGCATCCACCTCGGTTCCGGTCAGGGTCTGGTGATCATCGCGTGCGTCGGAGTGCTGACGGTCGGAGCGTCACCCAGTCGCACCGTCAAGACACTCCTCGGCCTCGCTGCGGTGACACAGGTGGCTTTGAACTGGGTCACGATCCGGCCCGGATCGCCGATCGACCAGTTCATCACCCATCTGTTCTGACCCGCGTCGGCGAGCCCGGCTCAGGCGAAGTTCTCGAAGTAGCGGCTGGGCGTCGGTCCGTGCTGGCACTGGTACTTGGAGCCGCTGGCGCCGCTGCCATACGGCTTGTCGGCAGCGGTGGTCATCTGCATGAAACTGATCTGACCGATCTTCATGCCGGGGTACAGCGTGATCGGCAGGCTGGCGACATTGGCCAACTCGAGCGTGATGTGACCGTCGAAGCCGGCGTCGATGAAGCCGGCCGTCGAGTGGATGAGCAGTCCGAGCCGACCGAGCGACGACTTGCCCTCGACCCGGCCGACCAGATCGTCGGGGACGGCGACGCGTTCCAACGTCGAGCCGAGGACGAACTCGCCGGGGTGCAGCATGAAGGCTTCGTTCGGACCGTCGCCGATCTCCACGAGCTCGGTGAGATCGACCATGTCCTGTTTGACGTCGATCACGCCGCGGGTGTGGTTGCGGAACACCCGGAACAGGTTCGAGATCCGGACGTCGATCGACGACGGCTGGATCAGGCTCTCGTCCAGCGGGTCGATCACGATCCGACCGGCGGCGAGCTGTTCACGAAGGGTGCGGTCGGACAGGATCACAATCCCCACGTTACTGATCGACCGCGACCGCTACCTTGCGAGCGTGTACATCCCGGGCCCGAACGGTGTCGACGACCAACGCACGGTGGTCGGACTGCTTCGTGCCGGGCGCGTGGGTCATCTGATCGACCACGCGGCCGACGGATTCAACGGATCGATGTTGCCGTTCCTCGTCGATGACAACCTCCGATCCATTCGAGTCCACCTCGCCCGCGGCAACCCGCAGTGGCGCGCCCTCGATGGACAACCGGTGATGTTTCTGGTCCAGGTGTCCAGCGCGTACGTGTCACCGAACTGGTATCCGTCGAAGGTCACCGACAGCCGGGTCGTGCCGACATGGAACTACGAGGTCGTCCACGTCCACGGGGTCGCGCGCATCCGCGACGACCCAGCGTTCGTCGCTGCGGTCGTCCGCGAGTTGACGGACCGCAACGAGCGTGAGCGGGCCGAGCGCGACGGCGGCCAGATGTGGTCCGTCGACGATGCACCGACCGAGTTCATCGAGCGGCAACTGCGAGCCATCGTCGGAGTCGAAATCGACGTCGCCCGGGTCGAGGCCAAGCGCAAACTCAGCCAGAACCGGACCGCAGACGACCATGATGGGGTCGCCCGCGGGCTGGCCGAGTCCGGCCGTGCTGGTGACCGCGAGGTCTCCCGGTCGATGTTCCACGACGGCTGAGGCGGGTCCGCGAGGAGTGAATCTGCGTGGGTCGGGTAACCACCGGACATGGCAGAGACGACCAGAGACCACGCGACCCCAGCGGTCGGTTCGACCACGCCCTCCAAGGACGTGACGATCGCCGTCTTCGCCCCTGCGATGCTGCTGACGGTCGAGGTCCACCGGGCCCCCGACGACTGCGACGAAATCCATCTCCATCCGGGCGGTCAGGGCTATTGGATCGCCAAGATGATTCAGGCGCTCGGGGCCACGCCGCTCACGTGCGCTGTGGTCGGCGGCGAGTCGGGCCACGCGCTCGCGGCGTTGATCGCCGCCGATGGTCTCGACGCCTGGCTCGTCGACATGACCCACGCCAACGCGGTCCATGTGGACGACCGTCGCGATGCACAGATCACACGCGTCGCGGAGACGCGCATCCCGGCGCTCGATCGCCATGAGGTGGATGAGCTGTACAGCGCCATCGTGGGAGCGTCGATGCGAGCCGGCGTGTGCGTTCTCGCCGGGACCCAGCTCGCGCCGATGTTCGACAACGACACGTTCCGACGACTTGTCGCCGACCTCCGCAAGAACGGCGTGACCGTGGTGGCCGACCTCAGCGGCGACCCGCTTCGGGCCGCCCTCGCCAGTGGCATCGACGTGGTGAAGGTCAGCCACGAGGAACTGATCCGAGACGGTTGGGCGCCCAGCGACAGTGTGGCCGGCATCGTCGCGGGGATCGACGACGTGCTCGCTGCGGGTGCTCGAGCAGTCGTGGTCTCGCGTCAGGACCGTTCGACGATCGCGGGTCGGCTCGGCGAGTACTTCGAGGTGCGGTCACCGTCGCTCGAGGTGCTCGACGGGCGCGGTGGTGGCGATTCGATGACTGCTGCGTTGGCGGTCGGCGCTGCGCTCGAGATGCCGCTCGAGGACTCCTTGCGGCTCGCTGCGGCGGCTGGCGCCCTGAATGTCTCCCGTCACGGACTCGGCACTGGACGCCGCGACGCCATCGACGAGATCGCCGGTCGGGTCGACGTCAGCCCTGCGCGCCTTCGGCGGCAGACACGACCTCATGAGGGCGCGACGGTGCGCGAACTGGCCGCCCTCGCTCGCCGGCTCGACGTTCCTGGGCGGTCGAAGATGAGTCGCGCGGAGCTGCTCGCCGCGGTCACGGCCGCAGAAGCATGACCCGCATCGCGTGAAACGTCCCGACGCGAGGTAGAACGGAGACACAGCAAGCCGCGACTCAGGAGAAGCGACACGATGGCAGCAACAGCACTGATGGTCTGGATCGACCAGGACCTCTGTACCGGCGATGGAATCTGCTCGGAGATCTGCCCCGACGTGTTCGTGGCGCGTGACGACGGCCTGTGGGTCGTCAAGGAGGAAGCGTCGCACTTCGGTGAGACGATCATCTTCGACGGTGCCGATGGCGCCGGCCACGGCCCGGACAGCGGTCGCGGCGTTGCCCGTATCCCGGATTCGATGATCGAGCTCGCAGTCGACGCGGCCGAGGAATGCCCGGGCGAGTGCATCATGATCGAGGCCTACGACCAGGCCGCGATCGACGCTCGCAGCTGATCGGCATCGAGATCCCGCCGGCTCGAGCTGGCGACGAACGCTCCGCTCACTAAGCTGGCGACGTTCTGCGGATGTAGTTCAATGGTAGAACATCAGCTTCCCAAGCTGAGAACGCGGGTTCGATTCCCGTCATCCGCTCCAATCATCATGGCTGGAAAAGACCAGCTCAACGGCCATCTGCGGCCCATTCCATCCCTTTCGGCGAGATGCTACGATGGTCTGCGTGCCTAGAACGTGCCTAGAAGAACGCACGATAGGGAGCGCCAGATGAGTGCTGCGCGGCAGTTCGGCACCATCCGCAAGCTGCCGAGCGGGCGCTTCCAGGCGCGCTACTCGCACCACGGCCGACAGGTCGGCGCAAAGTCCACCTTTGCCACCAAGACGGCCGCTCGCCAGTGGCTGTCAGGCATCGAGACCGACCTCCGCCGAGGCGACCACTTCGACGAGTCGGC